>JALSKD010000087.1 GCA_026989015.1 Gammaproteobacteria bacterium | reverse complement strand
TCGCCGAGATCTTCCAACGGATCGAGGCGCTTGGAACGCATCCTGAGCTGGGTCGAATCGTGCCTGAGTTCGACCAGCCTTTTTTGAGGGAGCTGATCCAGCCACCTTTTCGTATCGTCTATCGGCACGATCCGGGCAAGGTTCGCATTGTGCGCATCTGGCGCAGTGAGCGGTTGCTACGATTGCCGGAGGCACCATGATCCCCTGTCAAGCATCGTAAAGGTAACGATGAATCGCAGTACAGGATATGGTTGACGGCTGTTGCGGATTCAAGCCGTGGCTATTGTTGTCGGCTATTGGACACCAGCAGTCGGAATCAACGGGAGTAGAGTTGCGGATAGTCAGCAGATTTTGGTGTAAGCTGCCTTTCCACCGCCAATAGAGCAGCCCGGTCAGTGCTACTGCCCGGGCTTTTTCATTTGGTCAGCAAGTATCCGGGAGGGGTTTGAGCCCCCGACAGGGGATTGACGGTATCTTTGGGTGCCAAGGGTTCAGGAACCGATGGGTGCGCCGAGCGCGGCTTGTCGTAGTTCAGGTTCGTTGTGTGCCCACTTCCGGCAGGGGCAGTGACAGCAGCAGCGCGGCCGCCACGAAGCCGGCCGACCACCAGAGGCAGCCGTCTAGCCCCTGGTGCTGGTAGGCCCAGCCCGAGAGTACGGTACCGGTCAAACGCCCGCCGGCGTTGGCCATGTAGTAGAAGCCGACATTCATCGAGACCTTCTCGGTATCGGAGTAGGCCAGGATGAGGTAGGAATGGACCGATGAGTTGATGGCGAAGATGATACCGAAAACGATCAGGCCCGTGATCAGCACGGGGGCGGGGGGCAGGCCCCGTTCCAGCGCCAGTGCGATCCCCGCTGGCGCCAGCATCAGCAGCAGGGCGGTCAGGCGCGCCGTGCCGCCTCCCGGTCCGTGTCCGTGCGAGCGCTGGCGGATCAGTCTGGGCGCCGCGGCCTGGACGATGCCGTAGCCGATCACCCAGAGCGCGAGGAAGCCGCCCACCGCCGTGAAATCCCAGCCGAGGATGTCGTAGAGAAACACGGGCAAGGCCACCACGAACCAGACATCCCGTGAGCCGAACAGAAAGAAGCGGGCGGCCGACAGCCAGTTGATTGCTGGCGTGTTGGAGAAGATGTGCGTGAATTTGGGCTTCGATTTCATCCTGCCCACACCGGATGGCAGGAGGAACAGGGTGGTCACCAGTACCAAAGCCAATGCGCCGGCCAGCACATGGAGCGTGCCGCGAAAACCCAGCCACTCCAGCAACGCTGCGCCAACGAAGAAACCGGCACCCTTGAGCGCATTCTTGGAGCCGGTGAGCACGGCTACCCACTTGAACAGCTTCGATCCCTGGCCCTCTCCGGCGAGGGTCTTGACGCTGGCCTTGGCCGACATCTTGTTCAGGTCCTTGGCGATACCGGACAGTGCCTGCGCCGCCATCACATAGGGTACCGACAGCCAGGCATCGGGCACCGTCAGCATCAGCAGGGCTACCACCTGCATCGCCATGCCGATGTGCATGGTCAGATTGAGGCCAATGCGCGCTCCCAGCCAGCCCCCCACCAGGTTGGTGACGATGCCGAAGAACTCGTAGAACAGGAACAGCATCGCCACTTCGAAGGGCGAATAGCCGAGCCGGTGGAAGTAGAGCACCACCAACATGCGGATGGCGCCGTCGGTGAGGGTGAAAGCCCAGTAGCCGCCGGTGACGACCAGGTAGTTCCTCAGGGAATCATTCATCGTGTACCCGTGTGATCAGGTTGGACCGGCTTCCAGCTGCAGATAGGTCCGGTTGATGTTGCGGCGGTGCCAGCTGTCATAGAGTTTGAGGTGACGGAATTGGGGAGCGTCGGACAGTTGATCGGTGGTTTCACCCAGTTCCTGCCAGTCTTCCAGTGCCTTGCCGACCCGGTCCACGAGAAAATCGAGGTAATCACCGGTATCCCGCCGTGCCTTGTCCAGGCTTCCCGGGAAGCCGTGGCCGGGCACCACCACTTGCGGTTCGAGTGCGGCGATCCGTTTGAAGGCCTGACGCCATTCCGTGACCCGGCTGTAAGGCTGAACACCCAGCATTCGGTCGTTGAAGACGAAATCGCCGGCGAAAACAATGCGCTGCCGGGGCAGCCAGACGACGGCATCCCCGCGGAAATGCCCGTTGCCTGGCCAGATAAGCCGGAGGGTGACGCCACCAAGTTTCAACTCGGCCTCATCCCTGTCGATGATGCGGTCGGCATAGACCGGACGGACGGCATCCGCTTCCTTGCCGGCAAAGCGTTTCAGCCGTTGCAGGTGGTCGGCGACATGGGCTTTCTGCGCGGCAACGGTCCGCCGCAAGGCGATGATAAGGGCGCCCCGCTCGGAAAAATAACTGTTGCCGAGCCAGTGGTGGTCCTGGGCGCCGATCGTGATGACCCAGCGGATGGGGGTTTCCGTGATCCCGGCCACGGTCTGCTCGATCAGACGGGCAGCCGCGGGGGTTGCGCCGGAGCCGATCAGGATCACCCCTTCCGGTGTTTCAATGAATCCCAGGGTGTTGTTCAGGCCGTGATTCTCGGCGGTTCGCGGGCCTGTCTCGCCGATCAGCGCCCAGACCTTGCTGCCAACCTGTACCGGCAGCAGTTCAAAGGCCCGTGCGGCCGGGGTACAGAAGGCCAACAACAGGCACAGGCGGGTGAATGTCTTGATGGGGACGGGCAGGCTCATGAAATGTTCTCGTCCATCGGTGGAAATCAGCCACAACGCGCCGACGGGCAGGGCTGTGCCGCCAGGCGGTCGTGGTCCTCAGCGTACGGCGCCTCACCGGAGGTGCCTTCGAAGGTGACTTCGATCACTGTCCGAGCCCAGGCGGGCAGGTCCGGGTGCAGGCGGTAATAGGACCAGCTGCCCTGTCTGCGGTCTTGCACCAGTCCGGCCTGCCGCAGATTGCCGAGATGGTGCGAAACCCGGGGCTGAGGCAGGCCGAGTGCATTGGTCAGGTCGCAGACGCAGAGTTCCTGATGGCGGTGCAACAGCAACAGGCAGCGCAGGCGGGTACTGTCCGACAGGGCCTTGAACAGGATGGTGGCTGTCATATCGATATATCTACATATATGGATGAGTGGATGCTAGGCGATCCGGCACCGAACGGCAAGCAGGGAGCAATGCAGAGGGTGGTATGCGGCTCAGTTCAAGGCATTGAGCAAGGGAGAGAAGAGATCCCCAACGGCTTCAACCCGGTCGGGCAGGCGATCCAGGGTGAAGTCATCGGGGCGGATCCGGCCCCGTTCGATTTCCTGCCAGCTGACCGGCGTGGAGACGGGTGCTCCGGGGAGCGCGCGCAGGGTATAGGGCGCAGCCGTGTTCTTGCCGATGCCGTTCTGGGCGTGATCGATGGTGATTCGCTTGCCGCTGTGGGTCTTGCCGTGGGCGGTGGCGATCAGACTGGGATGCGTGTGGGACAGGGTTTCGGCCAGGTCGCGCACCCAGGCTCTGAGTGTGTCGAAGTCCAGTCCTTTGCGGTTCGGGCAGTAGAGGTGGAGGCCGCTTGCGCCGCTGGTCTTGGCGAAGGATGGTAGGCCGGCATCGTCGAGGGCATCCCGGAGATGCAAGGCTGCTTCAAGCACCTGAGTGAATTCGCTCTTGTCGCCCGGATCCAGGTCGAAGATGGCCCAATCGGGCCGATCGAGCCGTGGTGCCCGTGATGACCAGAGGTGGAACTCGATGGCACCCAGGTTGGCCAGATACAGCAGGCCTTCCAGACTGTCGATCAGCATCAGATCGATGCGGTGATGGTCGGTGGCCGTGCGGTAGGGCAGGGCACGTACCGATGGAGGCGCGTTGCCCGGCCGCTCGCGCCGGTAGAAGGCGGGGCCGTGTATGCCTTTGGGGAACAGGCGCAGGGTGACGGGGCGGTCACGGAACCAGGGCAGCATCAGCGGGGCCATGCGCCGGTAGTAGTCGATCATCCGTGCTTTGGTGATCCCGTCTTCGGGCCAGTAGCGCTTGTCGGGATGGGTGATGACGGGGAACTCGGGCATGGCGGTCCTGTCCATCGGCGTGCCGACCATCGTCGCCGCCCCGCACGGGCTTGTCAATGTGCCGATGTACTGGTGTGGAGCGGGCGTGGCGGCTATGCTTGCGGTCCCTGAAACCGGAGGAATTTTCTGGCATGTCCGACCTGGTCATCTGGATCATCGTCATCGCCTTTTATGCGCCCCTGCATTTCATGCTGCCGGTGCTGTTTCTGTTCATTACCGGACGCGAACCGGAGTCGGTACGCAAGCAGTTGATCCGCGGGGTGCTGCGCGATGCCGTGTTCTCGATGGTACTGGCCATTGCGCTGGCGGTGTTGCTGGTCAATTTCGGCTGGATCATGCCGGCGATGCTGGTGCTGATGCTGTCGATGGGCCTGCCTTTCCTGCGCATCCTGCGCGCGCGGCGCCTGCTGGCCGGGGAATGAGACGATGCCGAGGACAGGGATTGCCGTACTGCTGCTTTGGCTGTCCGTGGCCGGGTGGAGCGCCGCCCGGGCCGCCGAGGTCGACAGTTTTTCCGGTCGCCATGCGCTGAGGGATGCCGCGCCCATGCTCGACCAGGTGGTCAATGTCTGGCTCGAGGAAGCGGTGATCGACGCCAACCGCAAGCCACTGCTGCCCACGCTGGGAACCGCGCAGGCCGATACCTGCGATCGACTGCGCCTGATCGATGCGGTGAAGAGCCGTTTCGCGGGTTACCTGATCGGCCAGCTCGAATCCTTCGCCAACGAGAGCACCGCCATCGACACGATACGGGTTGACTTCAAGGACAGCATCTACCGGGATTTCGATTTCACCGAGTCACCCGCCGTCACCCTCACCGGTCGCCTCGCGGTGCTGTTGCGTGTGGGAGACACCTATATCGGTTCCGACAAGCTGGGCCATTTCTTCACCGAGGGCTACAGCTATTACGACCTCTACCTGCGCAGCGGAGAGGATGCCGCCATCGACTACGGGCGCCTGAGCGAAATCAGCTTCTATGGCTTGCTCACCACCGGCATCTTCTCCTGGGCCGACCTGACCGCCAACCTCAATGGCATGCGTTTCTGGAACGCGCTGCTGGCATTACGGCCCGATCCGCTGACCCGGCAAACCCCCGAACCGATCATGGCCTGCGTCCAGGGCAAGTGGAAGCGGCAGAAGGATTTTCACTGGAAGGACTAT
Source organism: Gammaproteobacteria bacterium (assembly GCA_026989015.1). Lineage (GTDB taxonomy): Bacteria > Pseudomonadota > Gammaproteobacteria > S144-22. Next base: position 13,248 of record JALSKD010000087.1, on the reverse strand, counting down.
GTGGATCCCGCCTGGGACGAGGCCGTGAATTGCGTGGCTTTTCGCGACCGCTCGCTGCTGGACAAGGCCACCGCGTTGATCCGCGTGCGCAGCGGAGGGCGTGGCTGTCCTTTGCAGCAGGCCGATGCCGCGGCGTTGCAGCGCAAATACGGCCGGCTGCTGCGCTATATATACAACCCGCAAGGCAACCGCTTGCTGCCGGAACGGCTCAAGCCGGATCTCGAACGCTATTGGCAGCAGCTGATGCTGCAGATCGCGCCGCTGAGCAGCCTGCCGGTGACATCCCGTGCCGATTGACTGGCGGCAGGCACCGCGTATTATCGTTTTCACCCCCTGATGGACAAGCCCATGAAACGCAGCAAAAGGACGGAATCACGCCCGCTGATCGGCATTGCGCTGGGCAGCGGTTCGGCACGCGGCTGGTCGCACATCGGCGTGCTGCGTGCGCTGGCCGAAATGGGCGTGGAACCGGACATCGTCGCCGGTTGCTCGATCGGCGCCTTCGTCGGCGCGGCCTATGTCAATGGCAACCTGGACGCGATCGAGGACTGGACCCGGGCGCTGGACTGGAAAGACATTCTCGGCTTCATGGATGTGACGCTGCTGGGCGGCGGCCTGGTGCAGGGCGACCGCCTGCTGCAATCGGCCCGGGCGTTCATCGATTCCTCCCGCTTCGAGTCGCTGGAAAAGCCCTTCGGCACCGTTGCCACCAACATGGAGACCGGCCGCGAAGTCTGGTTCCGCGAAGGTCCGCTGCTCGAAGGCGTGCGCGCCTCGCTGGCGCTGCCGGGCTTGTTCACCCCGATCAAGGTCAATGGCGAATGGCTGGTCGATGGCGGACTCACCAACCCGGTGCCGGTGTCCCTGTGCCGAGCGATGGGCGCCGAGATCGTCATCGCGGTCAATCTCAACGGTGATATCGTCGGCAAGTACCGCAGCCGCAAGAAGCTCAGGCATCCGGCCCGGCCGCTCGAGGAGGTGAACGTGGAATTCAACTTCATGCAGCGCCTGTCGGAGCAGATCCGCAGCAGCCTCAGCGAACGGCGCGACGAATGGCTCTCCGGGATTCTCGGCGACAGCGAGGACCGCCCGGGCATGTTCGAAGTCATGGCCAGTTCGATCAATATCATGCAGGACCGCATCACCCGCAGCCGCATGGCCGGTGATCCGCCGGAAATCCTGATCGCACCGCGCCTGTCGCACCTGGCGCTGATGGAATTCGACCGCGCCGCCGATGCCATAGCCGAAGGAAGGGCTGCGGTGGAACGCATGAAACCGGTGATCGCTCACTGGCTGGATTTGCCCGCCAAGTGACATCCGGATGACACAGGCGCGTATTGACGGTGGCCATTCGCTGCCCGCTCGCGTATAGTGAGCATACCTCGGCGCCCAATCGGTCAGCGCCGCAGCCCTCGCGGTTCGATTCATCACTGATTCACCTCGAAACACCTTTTTTCAACGCCACGACCGATTCATGGCCGCGCTGCATGCCGGCTGTCGGGGCGACTCCCGGAGTACATCCTTACATGTCATTCGATTCACTCGGCCTGTCGGCCGACATTCTTCGTGCTGTGTCCGAACAGGGCTACAGCGAACCCACACCCGTGCAGAAACAGGCGATTCCGCTGATTCTGCAAGGTCGTGACCTGCTGGCCGGCGCGCAGACCGGCACCGGCAAGACCGCCGGATTCACGCTGCCGCTGCTGCATCTGCTGTCGCAACGGCCCGGCCATTCCGCGCGCAAGCCGCGCGCTCTGATCCTGACACCGACCCGCGAACTGGCGGCCCAGATCGGCGACAATGTGCGCGCCTATGGCCGTCACCTGCCGCTGAAATCCGCCGTCATCTTCGGCGGCGTCAAGATCAACCCGCAGATCGAAAAGCTGCGTCGTGGCGTCGATATCCTGATCGCCACCCCGGGCCGACTGCTCGACCATGTCGGCCAGAAGACGCTGGACCTGTCGGCGGTGGAGATCCTGGTGCTCGATGAAGCCGACCGCATGCTCGACATGGGCTTCATCCACGACATCAAGAAGGTGCTGGCGCTGTTGCCGCGCAAGCGCCAGAACCTGCTGTTCTCGGCCACCTACAACGCCACCATCCGCAAGCTGGCCGATGGTCTGCTGGACAATCCGGCCCAGGTCGAGGTGGCGCGCCGCAACACCACCGCGGAGCGGGTGACCCAACGGGTGCATCCGGTGGACAAGGCGCGCAAGCGTGAACTTCTTGCCTGGCTGATCGGCGATGGTGACTGGCAACAGGTGCTGGTCTTTACCCGTACCAAGCACGGCGCCAACCGCCTCGCCGAGCAGCTGGGCAAGGACGGCATCAGCGCCGCGGCCATCCACGGCAACAAAAGCCAGGGCGCGCGCACCAAGGCGCTGGCCGGCTTCAAGCAGGGCCAGATCCGCGTACTGGTAGCCACCGACATCGCCGCCCGCGGGCTGGACATCGACCAGTTGCCTCATGTGGTCAACTACGAGCTGCCCAACGTGCCGGAAGACTATGTGCACCGCATCGGTCGAACCGGCCGCGCCGGCCGCGAGGGCGAAGCCATCTCCCTGGTCTGCGTTGATGAGCACAAGCTGCTGCGGGACATCGAGAAACTGCTGAAAAAGCCGATCGACGCGCAAATCATCGAAGGCTATGAGCCGGACCCGTCGATTCCGGCGGAACCGATCCAGATGGGGCGTGGCGCGCGCAACGGCGGTCAGCGTCACGGGCGCGGTGGCGGTCAGCAGCGCGCACGAGGCCAGGGACGCCCGGCCGGCAACGGCGCCGGCCGTGGCCGTGGACGCGCCGGCCGTGGCCGTGGACGCGGCGGCAATGGCCGTGGGCATCGCGCCGCCTGACGCCGGATTACGGGCAAGGAAAAGCCGGAGCGCCTGACGGCGGCTCCGGCTTTTCTGTGTCCGGGCTGTACGCGCTCAGCGGCGTCGGCCGCGCCCCTTGCGCCCCTTCGGATCTTCGAAACGCACGCGCAGGGCCATTTCGGCACCCGGCACGGTCTTGCCATCCAGCGCCGACTGTGCAGCGCGGGCCTCATGGCCTTCCATCTCGATGAAGCCAAAGCCCTTGCAGCGGCCGCTGAAGATGTCGGTGATGATCTTGATCGAGCGGACGGTGCCGTACTCGGAGAACAGCGCATTGACGCTGGCTTCGGTGGCGTCGGGCGCCAGGTTGCTGACGAACAGCTTTTTCATTGGGGTGTCCTCTGGGGAAGAGAGCCGGCGAGAGTTCGTCGGCAGAAAAAAAGCCCCGCATAGGCGGGGCTTTTTCAGGCTTGATCCGTGTTCGACTCAGTTGGTCGGAGACACATTGGCGGCCTGCAGGCCCTTCGGGCCGTTTTCGACATCAAATGTAACCGCCTGACCTTCGGTCAGGGATTTGAAGCCGGAGCCCTGGATTGCGGAGAAATGGACGAATACATCGTCGCCGCCATCGGTAGGGGAAATGAAGCCGAAGCCTTTGGATTCGTTAAACCACTTAACGGTGCCTGTAGTCATAATAGTAACCTTGCAATAGATAGAACAAAAACCGGAGCAGATCGGAAGGTGAACAGGAAGAAATCGTGAAGAGAACTTGCTGAAGAACTTGAGAGATGCGACCGGTTGTCAACATCGGAATGTCCCGATGCGCAGCACTATACAGCAAAACACCCACTCTGTGTGATTTATTTGACTCGGTCCGTTCAGGTCAAGCCGGGCGGTGGTAACGGATCCGAGCCACTACCGGAAAATCGAAGCCGCTCACATCTTTTGGCAAAAGAAAGACTTAGCCTCACTTCCTTAGAGGTATTCAAGAAATATCCGCTAAATGGACTATATTCGGAAGTCGGGCTCATTGAGGAGGACAGTTGATGGGCCATGAAACGGGAATGGAATCAGTGAAAACAATACCCGTACCTGAGGTTTCCGCTGTGAGTGTTTTGCCAAAGAATGCCGGGTCCGCCCACACATCCGGCACCGTCGCCGGTTACGAACAGGCCCGGCGGCTCAGCGTCATGCGCCGGCGGCGGCAGGTGGTCATCGTCGATGACGAGAGCACCGGCCGCTCCATTCTCGAGCGCATCATCCAGCGTGTCGACGAAGACCTGCAGATCCTCACCTTCGAGACCGCCCGTGCCGCGCTGCAGTGGCTGCAGCGTCACCGCGCCGATCTGATCATCACCGACTACCGGATGCCGGATCTCGACGGCATCGAATTCATCCGGCGCCTGCGAGAACTTGAATGCTGCGAGACGGTGCCGGTGATGATGATCACCGTGGTCACCGAGCGACGGGTGCGCCACGATGCGCTGGAAGCCGGTGCCACCGCCTTTCTGACCCGCCCCATCGATCCGGTCGAGTGCGGCAGCAGCTGCCGCAACCTGCTCAAATTGCAGGAGCAGCAGTCCATCATCCAGGACCGGGCCGACTGGCTGGCGCGGCAGGTCGAGCTGGCTACCCGCCAGATCCAGGCCCGCGAGCATGAGACGCTGTTGCGCCTGGCCCGTGCCGGGGAATACCGCGATGAGGAAACGGGAAACCATGTCTGCCGCATGGCGCGCTACGCGCGGCTGATCGCGGAGGAACTGGGGCTGTCGGAAGAGGAGTGCGAGGACATCGAATACTCGGCCCCGATGCACGATATCGGCAAGATTGGCATCCCCGACGAGATTCTGCTCAAGCCAGGTTCCTTCGATGAAAACCAGTGGGAGCGCATGAAACAGCACACGGTGATTGGTCACAGTATCCTCAGCAACAGCGACTCCCGCTACATGAAGATGGGCGCGGTGATCGCCCTCAACCACCATGAGAAATACGATGGCAGCGGATACCCCAGCGGCCTCTCCGGCGAGGAGATCCCGTTGGTGGCACGCATCGTGGCGGTGGCCGATGTCTTCGATGCGCTGATGTCCGAGCGGCCCTACAAGAAGGCCTGGCCGCTGGAAGACGCGCTGCAACTGCTGCGCGACCAGTCGGGCCGCCACTTCGATCCGCAGTGCGTGGATGCCTTTCTGAGGCGGCTCGATGCGGTCAAGCAGATCCGGGAGGAGTTCCGTGATGACTGACTGGCGCAGCGCCCTCGAGCGGCTGCCGCTGCTGTCCGCGCTGCGTCGCCGCCTGCGCAAGACCGGGGATTCCGAACCGGAGCAGGCCCTGGTGCGGCTGGTCATCGGTCTGGCGCTGCTGATGGTCTATGGCCTGCCGGATACCGCGGGCGATCCGCGCGACAGCCTCGCGCAGTGGGTCATACTGGGCGCCACGGTCTCCGCCGCCGGCCTGCTGCTGGCACTGTTCGCCCGCCCGGAACCCTCACCAGTGCGCCGTGTGTTCGGCATCCTGCTCGATATGAGTGCGCTTTCGGCGCTGATGGCGATCACCGACGGGCGTCATGTGCCGCTGTTCGTCTTCTACCTGTGGGTGACGCTCGGCAACGGCTTCCGCTACCGGCTGTTCTACCTGTGGATCTCCTATGCCGCCAGCATCGTCGGCTTCTCCCTGGCCATCGCCTTTGGCGACTACTGGCGACACAATGAGACCATTGCCTACAGCCTGCTGGCGATCCTCGTGGTGTTGCCGGTCTATGCCTCCTTTCTGCTCAAGAAGCTGCATGCGGCCATCGCCGAGGCGGAGCGGGCCAATCGCGCCAAGAGCCGTTTTCTCGCCAACATGTCCCACGAACTGCGTACGCCCCTCAACGGCGTCATCGGCATGGGTGAGTTGCTGCGTGAAACCCAGCTCTCCTTCGAGCAGCACGAACTGGTCAGCAGCATGCACACCTCAGCCCAGACTTTGCTGGACCTGATCGAAAATGTGCTCGACATCTCCAAGATAGAGGCCGGCAAGCTGACCGTCGAGCGCAACCCCTTCGATCTGCACCAGCTGGTCAATTCGGTGCGTCACATGCTGGCGCCGATGGGGGAGGTCAAGGGGCTCAGCGTGACCTGCCATATTGCTCCGGACATCCCCTATGCGCTGGTGGGCGACGCGCCCCATATTCGCCAGGTGCTGATCAACCTGCTCAACAATGCGATCAAGTTCACCGAGGAGGGGTCGGTGACGCTGAGCGTGCTCATGCTCAACGAAGACCGCAGCAGTCCGCGACTGCGTTTCGAAGTCCGGGATACCGGCATCGGCATCAGCGAACAGGCGCAACAGACGATTTTCGACGATTTCACACAGGCCGAGGCCGGAACCCGTCGGCGCTACGGCGGCAGCGGACTGGGTACCGCGATCGCGCGCAATCTGGTGGAACTGATGGGGGGCGAGATCGGTGTTCGCTCACGGCCCGGACTGGGTTCCACCTTCTGGTTCGAACTGCCCTTCGAGCGTGGAGAGCTGGAGGAGGAGGCGCTGCCGCACCACCGCGTACTGCTGCTCGCCAGCGAGGCTTCGGCCCAGGCACTGCGTCCGACCCTGCGGGGCTGGGACATCGCCTTCGACTGGGCGCGTTCAGCACCGAGGGCGCTTTCGCTGCTACGCAATGCGGCGATGGAAGGGCGTGCCTACGATACCCTGTTGCTCGACCCTTCGGTGCTGGTGGATGTGACGGCGGTGCAGTTTGCCGAGATGATTCGAGAGGATGAAGACCTCGAAGCCCTGTCGCTGGTGCTGGTGAACGCGGCTGGCGCGCGGCTGGAGATCAACCGGGTGCGGCAGTTCTTCGTGGCGATGCTGGATTCGGCCGACGACAAGCGGCTGCTGTTCAATGCCCTGCACGCGGCGCACAGCCAGCACTTCAAGGACAGCAATGTGGTGCCCCTGTCGGAACATTATGCGCGCATCGGCGACGGGCGCAGTCTCGACATTCTGGTGGTGGAAGACAACACCGTCAATCAGCAGGTGCTGCGCGGCATCCTGGAACATGCTGGCCACCGCGTGAAGCTGGCAGTGAGCGGCGATGAAGCGCTGGATATCCTTGCCGATGAACTGGATCGTCTGGATCTGGTGATCCTGGACCTCAACATGCCGGGCCGTTCCGGCATCGATGTCATCAAGGCCCTGCGTTTCATGGATACCACCGCCTCGCTGCCGGTGATCATGCTCACCGCCGATGCCACGCTGGATGCCCGTGAACGCAGCCTGGCTGCGGGTGTGGACAGTTTCCTGACCAAACCGGTGGATGCCCACCTGCTGGTGGAAGAGGTGCAGCGTCTGGCGCAGAGCAAGCCGAGGCCGCGCAGTGAATGGCACGAAGAGGCCGAGGACCAGGGACTGATCACCCGCATCGAGGCCTCACCCTGGTTCGATGACCTGCAACTGCGCCGTCTGGCGGACCTGGGCGGTGGCCTGGGGTTCCTGCGGCAACTGGTGCGGGGCTTCCGCAACGACGGCCGGCGGCACTTGCGCGAACTGCAGCAGGCGAGCAGTGGGGATTTTCCGTCCTTCCGCGACAACCTGCATGCGCTGAAGGGATCGGCAACGGAAATGGGGGCCACCGCGCTGGTGGCGCTGTGCCAGCGTGGCGAGTTGTTAAAGCCCTTCGATCTGGGCAGTGAACGGATGCGTCAGCTGATGCAGGAACTGGAGGACTGTTTCAATCAGACCCTGCTGGCGCTGGAGGTCGCGGCCGATGAGAGGGCCCGGGATCATCATCCGGGCGCGGACCGCTGACCCTTCAGGCCAGGATCCGGTTCTGACGCTTGATCAGACGCTCCATCATGCGCAGGTCGCGCGCATCCAGTTCGAAGGCGGCATCGACCCAGATGTCGACGATGTCCTTCATCTCCTGGTAACTGTAGCTGCTGCAGGTGTCGCGTACCTTGCGCAGGGCACGGTAGCTGTTGGCCTGACGGTTGCGCTTCTTGATCAGCGCGTACACCTCGGCCTCACCTTCGCCCGGTTCGGCGAGTACATCCACCAACCCCAGTTCATGGAGTTCCTCGGCATCGCGGACGCGGCCGTCGAGCATCATCCGTTCCGCGGCGGCGGTGCCCAGCTTGCGTGAGAGGATGGTCCAGGCGCCCATGCCCGGAAACAGGTTGAACAGCGCTTCCGGGAAGCCCATCTTGCAGCCTTTTTCGGCAACCACCACCTGGGCGCCCAGCGCCGATTCGAAACCGCCGCCCAGCGCATCGCCCTGGATCAGCGAAATGGTGGTCAGGTCCAGACCAAAATGGGTATGGAATTCATGGAACAGGTCGATGCAGTCCCTGGCGTATTGCTGCAGGGTTTCGCGATCGCCCTCGGTCACGCAGCGGTAGAACAGGTTGAGGTCGCCGCCGAGGTTGAAGACCCCTTCGGTGGCGGAGGCGAGCACCACATAGTCAAATTTTTGACCTTCACTCTCCACTGACTCCAGCTGCAGACGGCGAACATAGCCCATCAGGCTCTTCATCAGCGCGGGAGTGAAGCAGGGGCGGGCGTCGGGTTGCATGTAGCACCAACCCACGCGGAATTTCTCGTCATAATGGGTCTTGATCAGCGGGAAGCCGTTGTCGGCTTCATCGGCCGGCCCCACGCCCTTGAGCAATGCCAGTTGGTTCATGTCGGACTCCTGTTGGTTTTCCGGCCGCTGACGGGCCTCTGTCGGACCCTGCCCGGATGGCCGGTGGTTGGATTATTGACGATTCGTTCGCCCTGGTCACGGTGCAGGAGTCTGAAGCAGAAAGCATGCCAGAGTGCCCGGGCCTGTGGTCCGGGCTGGAGAACAATCAGGCGATGAGGTCTTCGACGCGGTCGGCGGTTTGCGGGTAGCCGAGCAGATAGCCCTGTCCGATGATGCCGCCGATCTCGCGCAGATAGGCCAGCTGTTCCGAGGTTTCGATGCCTTCCATGACCACCTCCAGCCCCATCTCCCGGGCCATGGCCACGATGGCCTTGACGATGGAGCTCTTGTCCATCTCCGCACGCGAGGCGGACAGGAAGCTGCGGTCGATCTTCAGCGCCCGCGCGGGCAGGCTCTGCAGATAGGAGAGCGAGGAGTAGCCCACGCCGAAATCGTCGATGGCGATGCCGATGCCGCAGTGGATCAGCTTCTTGAGACGGGGCAAGACCTGTTCCATGTCCTGCATCAGCGCGGTTTCGGTGATTTCCATGACCAGACGGTCGCGTGGCAGCTCGTGGCGCTCGGCCAGGTCGCAGATGACGCGGTCGAAGTTGCTCTCGATGAGCTGGAACGGAGACACATTGATTGACAGCTTGACCGGTCTGCAGCCCTGCTCGATCCATTCGCTGAGTTGGCGGCAGCCGGCCTCCAGCATGAAGCGGCCGATTTCACCGATGAGTCCGATCTCTTCGGCGATGGGAATGAAGACATCGGGCGTGATCAGTCCGCGTTCGGGATGATTCCAGCGGATCAGCGCTTCCAGCCCGACGATTTCGCCGCTGTCGATGGCGTACTGCGGCTGGTACCAGGGTTCGAACTGCCCCAGTTCCAGTGCCTTGCGGATGTCCTGTTCCAGGCTGTGACGGAACTGGTAGATCTGCTGCATGTTGTCGGAGAAATATTCGTAGCCGTTCTTGCCGCGCCCCTTGATGTGATACATCGCCATGTCGGCATTCTTGATCAGATCCTCGGCACAATCGGCATCCCCCGGGTAGAGGGAGATGCCGATCGAGAAGCCGATGGTGATCTCGTGATGGTCGAGCTGGATCGGACGACTGAAGGCGTCGAGGATCTTGCGTGCGATCATGCCGGCTTCCTCGGCATTCTGCAGGTCGGGCAGCAGGATGTTGAATTCGTCACCGCCGATGCGTGATACGGTGTCCGAGTCGCGCAGGGTGCGTGAAAGGCGCCGCGCGACCTGTTGCAACAGCTTGTCGCCGGTGATGTGCCCCAGCGAATCGTTGATGAACTTGAAGCCGTCCATGTCGAGGAACAGCACCGCCAGCTGATGGCCGCCGCGATGGGCCTGGCTGATGGCCAGCTGCAGCCGGTCCATGAACAGTTCGCGGTTCGGCAGGCGGGTGAGCAGGTCGTGATAGGCCTGGAACTGGATCAGTTCCTGCGCCTTCTTGCGGTCGCTGATATCGCGCGCGACACCATAGGTGCCGAGCGGTGGCGCGTCCCGTTCCACCGGCCCCTGCAAAGGAGTGGCGCTGAGTTCGATGACGATGGACTTGGATTCGAAGCTGCGGGCGTAGTCACCGGGGTGGCGGCATTTGAAACGCAGTTCGATCTGGCGGTTGCCGGCGATCTCCCGTGGCCCCAGTTCGAAGGCCTGTGCCGCCAGTTCCAGGTCGTCCTCGTGCACCAGCACCGAGTAATGCTGGCCGATCAGTTCCTCCGGGCGGTAGCCGAGCAGGTCGCTGACCCGCTCGTTGATGAAGCGGAAATACCCGTTGCCGTCGATCATGTAGATGATGTCCGGCGAGTGGCTGACGATGAAGCGATAACGCTGCTCCGAAGCCTCCAGTTCCTGCCGCGCCTGCTCCAGTTCGCGGCGCAGGCGGCGCTGTTGCAGACTGTGCTCCACCCGGTGGAACAGGGTTTGAGGATCGAAGGGCTTGTTGATGAAATCGATGGCGCCTCCGCGGAACACGCGTGTGGCATTCTCGAAGGTGGCCTCTCCACTGACCACGATCACATCGCAGTCGATGTCCCGTTGCTGTATCTCCTCCAGCAATTGATACCCGTCCATGTGCGGCATCATCAGATCCAGCAGCAGCAGGTCGATACCGCCCTGCAGCAACCGCTCCAGCGCTTCCTGGCCATTGGCCGCCTGCTCGCAGGCGTAGCCACGGCTTTCCAGTAATGCCACTGAACTGGCGCGCAAACGCGCGTCGTCATCGGTGATCAGCAGGCGCTCGGACGGTGCATCCGGGGTGGAACCGGCACGCTGCTGCCCGCTGTCGCTGCAGTGCTGACTGGCCTGGTACGTGCGGGTGGGATGGAACATGGAGGTTTACCCCTCTTCTTCTTCAGAGTTCTGAGTGCCAGTGGGCATCAGCGGCAGCAGCAGGGTGAACTCGGCACCGCCGAGATCCGCGGAACGCCCGTAACCGATGCTGCCGCCCATCTCCTGAACCAGGCGGTGAACGATGGACAGGCCAAGCCCGGCATGGTCCGCGCCCTTGGTCGTGGGCACCGGGGAGAACAGCCGTGGCAGCAGCGTAGGGTCCACGCCCGGACCGGAATCGGCAACGGTGATTTCGAAACGGTTCTGGCCATCGACGATGACCGGCGAACGGGTGCGGATGCGCACGGTTCCACCCGGTGGCAGGGCCTCGGCGGCGTTTTTCAACAGGTTGGCCATCACCTGCTTGAGCCGGTTCCGGTCCAGCCGCTGCGCGGGCAATTCCGGGTCCAGCTGCAGTTCGCAGTGGATGTCGTGCAGGGCACGCAGTTCCGGCCGGTACAGGGCCACCAGATCCTCGATCAACCGGTTCACATCAACCGCTGTGCTGTCCTCGCCGGTATCGACAGACGGATGGCTCAGTTGCCGCAGCAGGCGACCGACACGGTCGATTTCGGACTTGATGGTGTCGATGTGTGGCCGGGCTTCGGCATCCCGGATCTGGCTGGACAGCAGTTCCAGATAGTTTCGAATGGTGGTCAGGGGATTCCTGATCTCGTGTGCCAGTTCGCGACTGCGGGATTCGAGCTCCAGGCGTTGCTGGTCGAGGGCCTGCTCGCGTTGCTGCTGCATCTGCTGGTGGAGTTGCAACAGTCGGGCCACCCGGCTGGCCAAATGTTTCATGACCGGGCGGCGTTCTTCGAGCACGGGTTCCTCCCGCTTGTCGTAGCCGATCAACAGCACCGCCTGCAGCACATCGCCCGCCTGCAGCGGCAGGCAGGTGAAGTCGGGACGGCCAAGCCGTTCCCGCAACTGAAGGTCGATGACGGTATGCGCCGTGGAGCCAGTCTTCGCAGTCTCGTGACCGGTGGTCTCCAGCACGCAGTCCGCGGCCTGACTGCGGCCAGCTTCGAGGCGGATCACCAGATCCTCGGTTTCCGGGGCGATGCCGCGCAGTGCCTGCCGATCCGGGGAGGGCAGGAACGCCAGGCTCCGCGGCAGGCCCAGCAGCAGGCGCAGGTTTTCCTGGAGTTGACGGAGCAGGGTTTGCGCGCTCTCGGGCTGCTCCAGACCCTGCTCACTGGCCTGCATCAGCGACAGGTCACGGATCCGTTCCGCCAGTTGGATCCGGGTGTCTTCATTGTCGAGCGCCTGGGTCGGGTAGTGACTGTCGGGATTGATGTTGATGGAGAACTGCCGCGCATCCTCCATGGCCGCGTCGATGGCGTGTTCGAGCAGGTCGAGGATCAGGTCTTGCTGTAAGCCGAACAGGCCATCCTCCAGCACCGCCAGGCGGGGTTCCGCGTGCAATCGGGTCCACTGCGTTGTGCGGTTGAGCAGTTTGACCAAAGTCGGAGCGTCGCCCATGCTGGCCAGCGGATGGAGCTGAAAGCGCAGGGCGTCGGCGAGTTGCGTCTCGCCCCAGTTCTCGACCAGACGGGCGCCCACGGCGCAGAAATCGATGCCAAAGTGCTGCTGTTCGAGGCGGGCCTGGTGCGGAAGATCCGTCGCCTGCTGCATCAGCTCGGGATAGTCGTCGGGGACATTCTCGATCAGTACCAGCTGACCGACTCGATGCAGCAATCCGGCCAGCCAGGCCAGATCCGGTTGTGGGCAGTGGATCAGTTCGGCCAGCCGGCGGCTCAGCTGCGCCGCGATCAGACTGTCCATCCACAAGCGGGTCATCAGGTGGGCGCGCACCGCGCTGAAGGAGGAAAAAAACTGCTGGATCGCCGCCACCAGCGCCAGCGATCTGACCCTGTCCACACCCAGCACCACCAGCAGACGGCGCAGATCGTCCACCTCGCGCCACTGGCCGTAGGCGGCGGAATGGGCAACACTGATGATGCGTGAAACCAGCGCCGCATCGCGTGACACGATGTGATGCAGTTCATCGAAATCGGCCTCGTCACGGCGGCAGACTTCGATCAGCTGGATCAGCGTGTGCGGCGCTGGCGGAAGCTTCAGCCCGTCGATTTCGACCCGGTTGGAGACTGCGCGTACCATAATACTTTACAGTCTGCATGAGAAATACAAGGTAAGTCAATGAAAGAAATAGAAAAAGAAGGAAAAAATGCTCCTCCTGGCTCGGATCTTCTCCTGGACTGGAACGGTGCGCGGCCTCCCGAGAGCACGGAGCTTAAAGGCAGGTATGTCCGGCTGCAGCCGCTGGATGCCGAACGGGATTCCGAAGCCCTGTGGCGGGCCTTCGCACAAGATGCCGATGGAAAGGACTGGACCTGGCTGCCCTATGGGCCGTTCGAAGATCCGGACGCCTTTCACCGCTGGCTTTCCGGGCTGCAGGG
>JALSKD010000086.1 GCA_026989015.1 Gammaproteobacteria bacterium | reverse complement strand
TGCATCGAGCCGTTGCTGGATGCCGCGGTGGGACAGCCGTTGCCCCAGCCGGTTGACGAACAGTGCCGGCTCGGCCGGGTCGCGCAGCAGGCCAGGGCGTGCCCTGAGCCAGCGTTCGAGGGCGGCGATCGCCTTGCCGCCGACGGGCAACTGCCGTTGCTTGCGCCCCTTGCCGGTGACGATCAGCTGCCGTTCGCTGAAATCGATGTCACGCACATCCAGTGACGCCAGTTCGGCCAGACGCAGGCCGGAGGAGTACATCAGCTCGAACATCGCCAGGTCACGCCGGCGCAAGGGCGGGTCATCGTCACGGGCGTGCAGCAGCTGTTCCAGCTGCTCGATGTCGGCGGTATCGGGCAGCGTGCGCGCGGCCCTGGGTGCGCGTACATCCTGCGCCGGATTCAGTGCCGCCAGGCGGTGACGGATCAGGTGGCGGTAGAAACCGCGTATCGACGACAGGCCGCGGGCAATGGTGGGCGCGGAACAGCCCTGGCGGTAACGCTCGGCGGCGTGGGCGGCCACGGTTTCGTGATCGACACGGCGCCAGTCGTCGACGCCGCGCTGGTGCAGAAATGCGGCGAAGCGTTGCAGGTCCCGACGGTAGCCGGACAGGGTATGGGGCGACATGCGCCGTTGATGCTGCAGCGCGGCGAGGTAGTCATCGATCGCCGGCTGGAGCGGCATGTTCAGTCGATGAACTGGCTGATCTTGTGGCTCACCAGTTCGCCCAGTTGCGACAGGAAGATGGTGCCCATGCCGTCGATGAAACGGTCGCGGCTCTTGCTGCCGAGCAGCAGCAGGCCGATTTCATGGCTGTGGTAGAGCGGGATCAGCACGCAGGAAGTGATGTTGGCGTGCTCGCCGAACAGCAGCTTGCGCACGCCGGGATCCAGCGGTCCGAACACTGGCTGGCGCTTGTGCACCCAGTTGCGGATGCGCGAGGCATGTTTGCTGTCGGGGTCGAGCACGCTCTTCTCGAGCCCCGGCAGCCGCGACTTCAGCCGGTCGAGGAAGCAGAATTCGGCGACATCGGTGTAGAAGAAGGTCTGCACCTGGTTGCGGGTCATCGCCACGATGTCGTGCAGGTTGTCGCTGGCCATCAGTTCCAGCGACAGGCGGTGGAAGCGCTGGGACAGCTCCTCGTTCTCGCGCGCCACATGCACCAGCGTGTTGAGCTGGGCCTTGAGCTTGCCGTTCTCTTCGCGCAGCGCGCGCAGTTGTCGCTCCACCAGTGAAATGGCGCCACCGGTCTCGTGGGCGAAGGTCAGGTTGGCGATGACTTCGGGGTGGCGTTCGAGCACACCCGGATTGCGGCGCAGAAATTCGATGACGGCCGATTCGTCGGGCAGGCCGTTTTCGGTGTTGGCAGATGTCGCTGTGGTGGTTTTTGTCATTATCGGTACTCCGCGGCATGCAGCCTGCCATCATACACGGTGACGGCTTCGCCCGTCATCATAACGGGCGTGCCTTCGCCTGGCCAGACCATCGAGAGTTCGCCGCCGCGCAACCGGGCGCGGGCCTGTTCTCCGAGCAGTCCCCACTGGCGGCCGACCGCCATGGCCGCGCAGGCGCCACTGCCACAGGCGCGGGTTTCGCCGACGCCGCGTTCGAATACCCGCAAGCGGAATTCGCCGTCGCCGATAACCTGCATGAAACCCACATTGACGCGCTCGGGAAAGAAGGGGTGAGACTCCAGCAGCGGGCCGAGCCGTTGCACCGGGGCGCTGTCCACATCGTCCACCAGCAGCACCGCATGGGGGTTGCCCATGGATACCGCGCCGAAGGTCAGGGTTTCGCCGTCGACCTCCAGACGGTAGCGGTCCTGGCGTGTGTCCGTGGCCAGCGGGATGTCGGCAGGCGTGAAGCGCGGGGCGCCCATGTTCACCCGTACCCGCCCGTCGTCGAGCAGCTGCAGTTCGATCAGCCCAGCCTGCGTCTGCACCGGAATGATCCGGGCATCGGTCAGCCCCTTGTCGTGTACGAAGCGGGCGAAGCAGCGCGCGCCATTGCCGCACTGCTCCACCTCGCCACCGTTGGCGTTGAAGATGCGGTAGCGGAACAGGGCGCGCGGGTCGTCGGCGGGCTCCACCACCAGCAGCTGGTCGAAGCCGACGCCGGTATGGCGGTCGGCCCAAGCGGCGATGCGTTGCGGATCGAGCTCGACGGACTGGTGGATGGCATCGATGACCATGAAATCGTTGCCGAGGCCGTGCATCTTGCTGAATTCGAGCATTCAGTCGGTCTCCGGCAGCAGTGCCTCGCCGCGGATCAGATCGTCGAAGGTTTCGCGCGCGCGCACCAGAAAATGGCGGTCGCCGTCCACCATCACCTCGGCGGCGCGGCCGCGGCTGTTGTAGTTGGAGCTCATGGCGAAGCCGTAGGCGCCGGCCGAGCGCACCGCCAGCAGATCACCGGGGGCCACGGCCAGCCGGCGTTGCTTGCCGAGAAAGTCCCCGGTCTCGCAGATCGGGCCGACCACATCGTAGTCCAGGGTTTCGCTGTCGGGCCGCTCGGTGACCGGAATGATGTTCTGCCAGGCGTCGTAGAGCGCCGGGCGCATCAGGTCGTTCATCGCCGCATCGACCACGCAGAAGTTCTTGTGCGGGCTGTTTTTCAGCAGGTTGACCCGGGTCAGCAGGATGCCGGCATTGGCGGCGATGGCGCGGCCCGGCTCGATGATGATCTCGCCGTTGAAGCGCTGCAGCCGGTCGGCCAGTGCGCGGGCCCATTCGCTGGGATGGGGCGGGTTCTCGTCGCGGTAGGGCACGCCCAGTCCGCCGCCCAGGTCGAGGTGGTGGAGGTGAATGCCTTCGGCGGCCAGTCGATTCACCAGCGCAAGCAGCCGGTCCAGGGCATCGACGAAGGGCGACAGCTCGGTCAGTTGCGAGCCGATATGGCAATCGATACCGATCAGTTCGATGTGCGGCAGTGTGGCCGCCTCG
>JALSKD010000085.1 GCA_026989015.1 Gammaproteobacteria bacterium | reverse complement strand
CGGCCGGCTGCAATTCCTGCCGCAGGACCTCCGGCTTGATGGTCTGTCCCGGGTATTTTGCGGACAGGCGGATCACCACATTGCGCAGTTCCCGTACATTGCCGGGGAAGTCATGTCGTTCCCAGAGCCTCAGCGCCGCCTCGTCGAGGCGGAAGCCGCCGGCCTCGCTGCCGGTCTCGCGCTGGAAATGCTCCAGCAACAGCCGCTTGTCGCCGTTGCGCTCGCGCAGCGCCGGCACGCGCAGGGTCAACACGCTCAGCCGGTGGTAAAGGTCCTCGCGGAACCGCCCTTCCGACACCGCCTGCAGCAGATCCTTGTTGGAGGCGGCCAGCACCCGGCAACGGGACTGCCGCGGCCGGGTCTCTCCCAGGCGATAGAATTCTCCGTTCTCAAGCACCCGCAGCAGCTTGGCCTGGAGGTCCAGTGGCAGGTCGGCGATTTCGTCGAGGAGCAATGTGCCGGCACCTGCTTCCTCGAAAAACCCGGCCCGTGCCTCGCTGGCCCCGGTGAAGGCCCCCCGGGCGTGACCGAACAACTGGGATTCCAGCAACTCGCCATTGAAGGCCGCGCAGTTGAGGCTGAGAAAGGGTTCCGCCGCACGCGCGCTGCAGCGGTGCAGATTGAGCGCCACCAGCTCCTTGCCACTGCCGGATTCACCCTGGATCAGCAGCGGATAGGGCGAATCGGCAAGCTGCCGGATCTGCTCCCGCAACAGCTCGATGGCCCGGCTCTGGCCGACGATGCCCATCTCCGGTTCCTGCTCGGGCACAGCGCCGGGGGCTTCCTCCAGCTGCCGCTTGAGGCGCATCTTCAGCTCCGCCACATCACAGGGCTTGGGAATGAAATCGCTGGCGCCTCGCTGCAACGCCTGTTTCACCGACTCACCGGCATCCTGGCCGGAAAGCACCAGAACGCGGGTCTGCGGGCAGTGACGGTGCAGGTAGTCGATGACCGCAAGCCCTTCATCGGGCAGATGGATGTCCGGCGGCAGACCGAGATCCACCAGCGCCAGTGCCGGCGGTGCCTCCATGGCCTTCAGGCGATCGATGGCCTGCTGGCGATCGGCTGCGGTAGCGACCTGAAATTCGGGACTGAGCACATACTCCAGGCTTTCGGCGATGATGGCATCGTCATCGACCAGCAGCAGGTGGGGAAGGGGGGCATCCATGATGCCGGCCAGTATAGTGTCGATATATCGACATGACAAACCATTGCATCAGAAAACCGCAAAATCCCTTTGATTTTTCGATCATTTCTATGGTGGCGGCGCGGATACGGTCATGCGCAATCGGCGTGCCACATAATCGGGACTGGCAAGACCGCCCTGGGCGTAGCTGCCGCTTTCGGCCAGCGCGGTGATGCGATAGACATTCACTGTGCTGTCCGCTTCCACATGGGTCGAGGCGCTGCATTGCAGGGTCACCCGAAAGGCACGCAACGCGGCTTCGTCGCCGGCGAAGCTCAGCATCTCGCTGGCCGGGCAGATGCCCGATTCCAGCGCGCGCCGGGCGGCATAATCCAGCCCGCTGCGGGCGGCCTGCAGCGCCCGTGCGCCCTGTACCGCCATCGCCTGCGTGCTGTGCTGCACCACGGCCAGACTGACCATGTAACCGACCAGCCCGGCCACCACCACCAGCAGGAAGATGGCGGTGAGCAGCGAAAACCCCTTCTGTGAGCGGTCAGGGCGCATTGAGGGCGTGCACCTGATGCAGCAGGGCGATCTTGCCACCTTGCGGGTCGGCAAGGGCCAGTCGCAGGGTCACCAGGCCGCTGCGCAGCGCGCTGCCCGGCTGGTAGAGAATGCCACAGGAGGCCACATGGCGGGTCATCAACGCCACCTCGGTTCCGGGCCGCGCGGCCAACTCGGCATCGCTGTCTATATCGGCCTGGTTGGCTACGAACCCGTAACCGGCATACCGGGTGAGGGTGCCGGCTGCGGCATCACAGACATAGCTGACCGGACTGTCCACCGCATGGATCCGCTGCGCCGGCGAAGCCAGGGTGAAGCGGTGCGCCTGGTCGAGGGTCAAGCGTTGCTCACCACTCACCGTGCTGATGGCAAACCCCGGGCGGGTGATCACGCCGCTGTCGAGCCCGGCCGCGGCCTGCGGGTAGAGCTGCCAGGGTGCGGTGTTGTAGACCACAAGCCGGTAGGACGAATAGCTGCCGTCGGCAAGCCGGACAAACCCGCCAAGCAGGTTGAAGGCACTGTCGGCAGCGGTGAACTGAAGCCGGTCGTCCGCCGTGTTGAATGCGCCGCCGTTCTGGTCCCGGTAGCGGGCGGCATCGATGCCGGGCACCAGTTCCAGCGCCCAGCCCGCCGGCGAGGCATCGACCACACGCAGGCTGTTGGGCAGGGCATGGCGGATGTCGGTGGCCAGCTTGCGCAGCGCCATCTCGGCGGCATCCACCAGCATCTGCCGGCGTTGCTGGTCCTGATAGGCCTCGATCGAGCGGTTGATGAGCAGACCGGCACCGGCGGCGAGCAGTCCGAGCAGCACCATCACCACGATCAGTTCGATCAGCGTGAAACCCTGAGGGATGCGCCCATAGTTCATCAGTAGCGGGTCCGGTAGACCGAAAGCAGGATCGGGTCGATCGCCGGGTGGCCGACTTCCACATCGACACGCTGGGCATCGGCGGGGGTCAGGGCTCCCAGTGCATGGCCCTGCACCGTGACCGTCACCCGGTAATCCGCCAGTTGCGGCAGGGCGGCGCCGGTCTGGTCGGCTGGCGCATGGTTGGCGGGCAGGGCATTGTAGTCCTGGATGTCATCGAAATCGGCGCGGGTCTCCCCGCCCTCGCTGCTGCCGGTTTCCGCGCCACAGGCCGGCATGTCCTCGCAAAAGTTCTTGAGCTGGATTTCCTCGAGATAGGCTTCGGCGATGGCCAGCGCCTGCTCGCGGATCATCGGATCGGCGCTGCGGCTGACGGTGGCGGTGAACACCCCCGTCAGTGCAGTAGCCGACAGCGCGATC
>JALSKD010000084.1 GCA_026989015.1 Gammaproteobacteria bacterium | reverse complement strand
TGGCCGAGGCGTTCAATGCGTGCGGGGAGTGTGCGGTCATCGTCAACTATGACCTGTGCCCGGACACCCCGCTGGCCGCGATCGTGGATCAGCTGCGTCAGGCCTGGCGCTGGATTGTCCGTGAAGCCGCCGGCTTTGGCGCTGACGCCCGGCAGGCCCAGGTCACCGGTCATTCGGCGGGAGCGCACCTGTTGGCCTGCCTGCTGACCGATGGCGGTGCGCCGACCCTGTGCCGCGCCAATGCACTGAGCGGCATCTACGACCTGCGGCCACTGTTGCCTACCCAGATCAACGATGCCCTGGGGCTGGATGCCGCTTCGGCCCGGGCGCTGAGTCCGCTATTGATGTCGCCCGACTGTCCGGATACCCGGCTCGATCTTTGGGTCGGATCCCTGGAGAGCGCGGCCTATCACGCCCAGTCTCGGGATCTGGCCGAGGCCTGGAAGGACAAGGTGAATATCCAGAGCGGCGTCTTTGACGGGGTGCACCACTTTTCCATACTGGATGCCTTTATCGAACAGGCCTACCGGCCTTTGCCGCCCCGGTCATCCGGCGCGTGAGTGCGGCGCGAGGCGCGGCTGTGTTATGCTCATCGGCCGATAACGAACCGAGAGTGTACCCGTCATGCGCTGGTTGATCGCCCTGTTGGCCCTGAACTTTGTCCTGCATGCCCAGGCGGCCAAGGGGCCGCCCGTGCCCGACTATCCGGCCGACCGGGTCGCTGAAGGGGTGTATGTCATCCACGGCCCGCTGACCACTCCCAATCCGGAGAACCAGGGCTTCATGAACAACCCGGCACTGGTGATGACTTCGGCCGGCGTGGTGGTGGTCGATCCGGGCGGCAGTCTGCAGTCCGGCGAGATGGTGCTGCGGGTGCTGAAAAAGCTGACCGACCGCCCGGTGGTGGCGGTCTTCAATACCCATATCCACGGCGATCACTGGCTGGGCAACCAGGCCATACGCGCGGCCTATCCGAACGCGCGCATCTACGCCCATCCGAAGATGATCGAAATGGCCCGTAACGGCGCGGGTGACGACTGGATCTCGCTGCTGGAACAGGCCGCGCCCGGAGCGGCCGATGGCACCGTGCCCGGGATTCCTGACCAACCGGTGGACAATGGTCAGAGCATCCGCATCGGCGATACGGAGTTCCGCATCCATCATTTCGGCCAGACCCACACCCCAACCGACATCATGCTCTCGATCCGTGACGGCCGCATCCTGTTCACCGGCGACAACCTGCTCAATGGCCGTCTGGGAAATACCCGGGATGCCCACATCGGGCACATGATCGAGGCCACCGATGCGCTGGTGGGCAAGCTGGATCCGCAGGTCATCATACCGGGTCACGGACGCAGCGGGGACCGTGCCATGTACGAACACGCGATGGAGCCGTTTCGGGTGATCTACCGCATCGTGCGTGAACAGTACGACGAGGGCCTCAGCGATTTCGAGATCAAGCCGATGGTGGTCGAGGCGCTGCAGGATTACCGGGACTGGGAGGAGTTCGATACCCTCATCGGCAAGATGGTCAATCAGGCCTGGCTGGAAATCGAGGAAGCCGATTTCTGAGGTTCGGGTTCGCTCGGGTCATGACGGCGGTGGATTGCCGGTGCTCCATCGCTTGAAGCGTTTCCTGCAATAGGCGAGCAGGCTGTGGTAGTCGGGGAACCACAGCTCGAAGCCGTCCTCGGCCGGGGCGTCGTATTCGCAATAGTCGTTGTCATGGCTGCGGCAGATGGTGGGCCTGTCCTCGTAGATGCCACAGCGGCCGTCCGGCAGCAGGTGGGAGCAGGGCACGCCGTCGAAGATCAGGAACCAGCCGTCCTCGTCCTTGTAGGCGCCCACATTCGGGTGTGAGACCTGCCACAGCAGAATCTCGAAATCGTATTTCGATCGCGGGGTGTCGATCTGCTGGGTGACATAGGTGCAGCACTTGGAGTTGGTGCACAGGTCGCACTTGTTGCCGTTGCTGTTGACCTCGACCGGTGGCAGCTTGGCGTCATGCGGACTCATGGATCCAGTCTTTGGGTTTCAGATACACCTCATAGAGTTCCGCCTCCTCGCTGCCGGGTTCCGGTTTCCAGTCATATCGCCATTTGACCAGTGGCGGCAGCGACATCAGGATCGACTCGGTGCGGCCACCGGATTGCAGGCCGAACAGCGTGCCCCGATCATAGACCAGGTTGAATTCCACATACCGCCCTCGGCGATAGAGCTGGAAATCCCGCTCGCGTTCGCCGTGCGGGTCGTCTTTTCTGCGCTCCACGATCGGCAGATAGGCCGGCAGGTAATGGTCGCCGATGCTGCGCATCAGCGCGAAAGCCCGGTCGAAATCCGGTTCATTCAGGTCATCGAAAAACAGTCCGCCGATGCCGCGCGGTTCGTCGCGGTGACGAATATAGAAATATTCATCGCACCAGCGCTTGAAACTCGGATAGATGTCTTCGCCGAAGGGATCACAGGCCGCCTTGGCCGTTCGATGCCAGTGGATGCAATCCTCCCGGTTGCCGTAATAAGGGGTCAGGTCGAAACCGCCGCCAAACCACCATACCGGATCGGTCCCTTCCTTCTCGGCAATGAAAAACCGCACATTGGCGTGCGAAGTGGGCACGCGCGGGTTGCGGGGGTGGATCACCAGGGATACGCCCATCGCGCGGAAGCTGCGGCCGGCCAGTTCGGGGCGATGCGCGGTGGCCGAACCGGGCAGGTTGTCGCCGAAGACTTCGGAAAAATTGACGCCGGCCTGCTCGAACACCGCGCCATCGGTGAGTACGCGGGTGCGGCCACCGCCGCCCTGCTCGCGCTGCCAGTCGTCGACGATGAAGCGGGCGCCTCCATCGGCGTCTTCGAGTGCACTGCAGATGCGATGCTGCAGGCCGGTCAGGTAGTCGCGTACCGCGTCGGTGTCGATGCTCATGAAAGGTTCCGCCGGAAAAGGCCTATGGTCGCAAAATGCGGCCGCTTTGCAAGTCGATAATAC
>JALSKD010000083.1 GCA_026989015.1 Gammaproteobacteria bacterium | reverse complement strand
CAGGGACGGGATCTGTCAGAGCCGCTGGACGATATGCTGGCGGACTATGCCCGCCGGCGCGCAGCGGATCAGGAACACACCATTCGCTGGGGCAACCGCCTGGTGTCCCTGTTTTCCAATGACCTTCCGCTGCTGGGCCATGCCCGGGCCGCCGCCTTGGGCCTGCTCGAACGCTGCCCGCCGCTGAAGAAGGAGCTGGCCTGGCAGGGCATGGGCTACGGCGCCGGCGGACTGTCCGGGCTGATGCGGGGGCGTCCGTGAACGGCAGAGCGCAGCGGGCGTTCGATGTGCTGGTGGTGGGCGCCGGTCCGGTCGGAGCCGCTGCCGCACTGATGCTGGCGCGCAAACAGTGGCGGGTTGCGGTGGTGGAACGGCAGGATCTGACGCAGCTGCGCGCACCTCGGGAAGATGCCTCTTACGACCTGAGGGTATCGGCAATCAGCCCGGCATCGCGTGCGCTGCTGGCGCGGCTGGGGGTGTGGGCGGCATTGCCCTCTGAGCGCGTCTGCCCCTACCGCGAGATGCGGGTCTGGCATCAGGGCGGGCGCGCGGAAATGCATTTCGACAGCGCGCTGCTGGCGGCACCGGATCTGGGCAGTATCGTCGAGAACCGCCTGCTGCAGTCCGCCATGCTGCGCCAGTTGTCTGCTTTGCCCGGCGTCGAGCTGATCACCGGCAGCGCGTTGGCCGCGCTTGAACGCCAGGAAGAGCGGGTACGGCTGACCACGGTCGATGGTGAAACCCTGTCCGCCCGTCTGCTGATCGCCGCCGATGGCCGGGGCTCAGCGGTTCGGGAAGCGCTGGATCTGCCGGTGCTGTCGGGTGCCTACCGGCAGCGTGCCATCGTGGTCAATGTGGATACCGAGCGGCCGCACCGGCACACCGCCTGGCAGCGCTTTCTGCAGACCGGTCCGCTGGCCTTCCTGCCGCTGGCCAACGGTCAGAGCTCCATCGTCTGGTCCGCCGACGAGCCGCGCGCCGATGAACTGATGGCGCTGGACGACGATGCGTTCCGGCAGGCACTGGGGGCGGCCTTCGAGCACCGGCTGGGGGCTGTCACCGGTTGCAGTGAACGGGCCGCCTTCGAGCTGTCCTGGCATGCGGCCGAACGCTGGCTCGATCATCGTGTACTTCTGATCGGCGATGCCGCCCATGGCGTGCATCCGCTGGCCGGTCAGGGCGTCAACCTCGGTTTTGGCGATGTGGCGCTGCTGGATGCGCTGCTGGACGCAGGGGAGGGTCCCTGGCAGCGACGGCAGTTGCGCCGATTCGAACGGCAGCGCAAGGCCGAGACCTTCGCCGCGACCCAGCTGTTTTCGGCATTGAAATGGGTTTATGGGCAGCCACACCCGGCCCTGGCCCTGCTGCGCGACGCGGGCATGGCGCTGGTGGACCGGCAGACCCTGATCAAGCGCTGGATCGTCGACAACGCCTTGCGCAACCTGGCCTGAGCGGGTGCCGCCCGTGTGAACTATTTCGTATGGACAGCCCTTGCCCGGCTGGACTATGCTGGTGGCCAGCGGGAATAACGACAAGAAAAGGCCATGGAACCGTTTTTGAGAAGGGTAGTCTTGCTGGCGCTGCTGCTGGTGCTGAGTCCGGGGGGATGGGCGCAGTCCGATGATGCGCCGCTGCGTTTCAGCGTTACCGAATTCATCGTCAGCGGTGACAACCCGCTGGGCGATCGCGCGCTCGCCGTTGTTGAACCCTATCTCGGTGAGCAAGCCGGCCTCGACGGGCTTTCCGCCGCCGCCGATGCGCTGGAACAGGCGCTGATCGATGCCGGCTACAGCTTCCACCGGGTGACCCTGCCACCGCAATCGCTGCAGGGCGGCCGGGTCGAATTGCGGGTGCTGGCCTTCACCCTTGGGCAGGTGTCCATCGAGGGCAACCGCCACTTCGACCGCGACAATATCCTTCACGCCCTGCCCGAACTGCAGCCCGGTCAGGCGCCCAATACACGCCGGCTCGGGCGTTCGCTGGATCTGGCCAACGAGCATCCGGCGCGGCAGATCCAGCTGACCTTCCGCGAGAGCGAACTGCCGGATGCCATCGATGCGGCGGTCTCTGTCAACGACAGCGACCCCAAGGTGTATTTTCTCAATATCGACAACAGCGGCTCTTCCAGCACCCAGGAGTTTCGCGCCACCCTGGGCTATCAGCACAGCAATCTGTTCAATCGCGATCACGCGCTGACCGCGACCCTGACCTTCGCGCCCGAGGATCCGGCGGCGACGCGACAGATCGGACTCAATTACCACATACCCCTCTATGGTCAGGGCTCGGCGGTGGATGTGCTGCTCTCCGATTCGGAGGTCAGTGGCGGCACGGTGGCGGAGAGCGTGGAAGTCAGTGGCAAGGGTTCGGTGTTTGGCGTCGGATACCGACACCTGCTGATGACCGACGGCCCGCTGCGCCACAGCTGGCGTGCCGGCCTGCAGTACAAGCTGTTCAACAATACCGTGGACCTCTCCGGCAACAGCATCGAGTCGGATGTGCTGAGCTTCCCGCTGGAACTGGGCTACGCGCTCAGCTACACCGCCCGCCGCTTCGTGGTCAGTCTCGACCTTTCGGCGGCGAAGAACATTGAAAGCGGCAGCCACAACACGCCGCAAGACTATGACCGTGCCCGTCCGGGCGCCGATCCCGACTGGTCGGCGCTGCGTTACCGGCTGAACCTTGATTGGCCCTTTGCCGGCGATTGGCTGATGCGCGCGCGTGTGCGTGGGCAGAGCAGCTCCGACCGCCTGATCCCGGGCGAACAGTTCGGTGTCGGCGGTGCGGCCACGCTGCGCGGTTTCGAGGAACGCTCGATCACCGGCGACGAGGGATGGCTCGGCAGCCTGGAGGTCTGGACCCCGTCCCGGCAGGGCTGGCGAGGCCTGCTGTTCATCGATGCCGCCTCGGTGCAGAACAACCCGCTGCCCAATACCGCCGAAGCGTCGGAAAACCTGTCTTCCTGGGGACTGGGCCTGCGCTGGAGCTGGAAGCAGCAGCTCAGCCTGTCGCTGGATCATGGCATCATCATCCAGGGTGGCGGTTCCGACCCACAGATCAACCAGGACGGCGACAGCAAAACCCATTTCAACCTGATCTACCGATTCTGAGGCGGCCATGGACAGACGATACCGACAGGCTGGCACCGCAATGCTTCTGGGACTGGCGCTGGTCCTGCTTGAGGCACCGGCTTGGGCCGCGGCTGAAGTCGGCAGCGTGGGTTATACCCGCGGGGTGTTGACCGGTCAGATCGAGGGCGAACCGGTGCGCATCCTGGGCAAGGGGCAGCCGCTGCGCGCGGGCGAAACGCTGAAAACGGGGTCACGCAGCTTTGCGCTGATCCGCCTCAATGACGGCACGCGGATGACACTGCGGCCCAACAGCGCCTTCCGCATCGAGGATGTGAATACGAAAAAAGGCGAGGAAAGCGCGCTGATGCGCCTGATCAAGGGGGGCTTCCGCGCCATTACCGGTTTCATTTCCAAGCGCCGGCCGGGAGCCTTCAAGGTGACCACCAGCGTGGCCACCATCGGCATCCGTGGCACCGAGTTCGATACCCGCCTCTGCGAAGGCGACGAATGCGCGCAGGAGAATGCCGCCATCGGACAACAGGCAAAGGACGAGTCGCGCGTCATCGGCCGGGTGGCCCTGCTGCGCGGCAAGGCCAGCGCGGTGGATGGCGAAGACAAGACACGCCCGCTGAGCACCGGCGCGGCGGTCTATGAATCCGACCGGCTGCAGACGGGCATCCAATCCTTCGCAGTGATCGCCTTCAACGACGAAAGCCGCGTCACCATGAGCCCTGACACAGTGTTCCGCATCGAGCAGCACCGCTACCGCCCGGATACGCCGAAGGAGAGCAATGCCTTCCTGCGGTTCATTCGCGGCGGGCTGAGGCTGGTCACCGGGCTGATCGGCAAGCTCAACCGGCCGTCCTGGCGGGTGGGCACGCCGACGGCCACCATCGGCATCCGCGGTACCGGCTTCGATCTGGTCTGTGACGGCGAATGCGTGGACCAGCAGGCCGCCCGCTTCGATCCCTGGCGCGAAACCCTGGCCGGGCGACTGCTGGGGCAGTTCCTGCAGCCGGTGCACGCCCAACAGCGTGCCGGCATGTACGCCCGTGTATGGAAGGGCGAGATCGTGCTGCAGTACGATGGCGGCAGTCAGATCCTTGCCGAGGGGCAGGCGGCCTTCATGCGCAACAGCCGCAGTGTCCCGCGTCTGCTTCCCGATCTGCCGCGGCACCTGCGCGGGTTCGGTGGCGCTCCGCGCCCGGACAAGGTGATCATCACCCGCGACCTCTTCGCCAAGGCCAGTCCGGACGGTGTGCCGCCGGGGCTCTATGTCTCGGTGCGCAAGGGCGATGTGACCGTGCGCGGCAAGGACGGCTCGATGGCCCTGCTCGGCCGGGGCGAGGCCTCGCTGACCGGGCTGGACGGCAAAACCCGGCGCCTGGCCTTTGTGCCGCCGTTCCAGAAGTATGACGATACGCCGCTGCCCGAGGAACTGACCCCGCGCATGCGCCGCATGCTGGATCTGTTCGGCGTCAAGGGGCGCAAGAAGAAGGCCTTCCAGTGTCGCCTGCAATGAGCAAGGGAGAGAACAGGATGATCCGTTCAAGTCGATTGGCCATGGCCGCTGCCGTGAGCGCGGCGTTTTGCTTACCCGTTGCCTGGGGCAACCCCGAGGGTGCTCAGGTGGTGCAGGGCGCGGCCAGCTTCAGCACACCGTCGAGTGGCGTGCTGAACATCCGCAACAGCAATGGCGCGGTCATCAACTGGCAGCGTTTCGACATTGCGCCGGGTGAAACCACCCGCTTCATTCAGCCTTCGGCCGACAGCAGTGTGCTCAACCGCGTGGTCGGCAACAACCCAAGCCGGATTCTTGGCACTCTGAGTTCCAATGGTCGGGTCTTCCTGATCAACCAGAACGGTCTGCTGGTGGGCGAGGGCGCGACCATCGATACTGCCGGCTTTTTCGGCTCCACGCTGAACCTGACCGACGAGGATTTTCTCAATGGCCGGCTGCGCTTCGAGGGTGGCGGCCAGGGCGGTATCGTCAATCGCGGTTTCATCCGCGCCGATGGCGGCAATATCGTATTGATCGCACCGAACATCGAGAACGGCGGTGTGATCCGGGTGCGCGACGGTGAGATCCTGCTGGCCGCCGGTCAGTCCATCGAACTGACCAGCATCGACAACCCGTCCATCCGCTTCGAGGTCAGCGCCCCCGACAACCACATCGTCAATCTCGGCCGCATCATTGCCGAGCGCGGCGCGGCCAGCCTGTTCGCCGGGAGCCTGCGGCACTCCGGCGCCATCCGGGCCACGGGACTGGTGCGCAACGCCGACGGCAGCATTGCACTGGTGGCGAAGGATAGCGTGACAATCGACGGCAGCGTGGACGCCTCCGGCGAGACGGGCGGCGGCGCGGTACATGTCGAGGCGCAGCGCATCACTGTGGGCGAGAACGGCGTGATCGACGCCAGCGCCACGGCCGAGGGCGACGGCGGCGAGGTGGTCCTGTTCGCCGAGGACAGCCTGGCCGTACACGGAGAGATTCTGGCGCGGGGCGGCGCGCAGGGCGGCGACGGCGGTTTCATCGAGACCTCGGGGCTGAAACGGCTCGACATCCGCCGTGCGCCCGATGCCTCGGCAGCCAATGGCCGGGCCGGGCAGTGGCTGATCGACCCCAATGACATCACCATCCAGGCCGCCGGTGCGGATACCAACATCAGCAACGACGGCAACGGCGGCATCGCCTCGACCGACGATGGCGCGGTGGTGACCAGCGGCACCATCGAGACCGCGCTCAATGCCGGCACCAGCGTGGTGATTCAGACCACCACCAGCGGCGCCGACAGTCAGGCGGGCAACATCACGGTGCTCAGCGACATCACCACCAGCTCGGCCAGCGATGTCAGCCTGACCCTGCAGGCACACAACGACATCATTTTCGATACCCAGAGCACGGCGCCGATCACCCTGTCCGCCACCGGCACGGGCGCGCTGACTGTCGATCTGCAGGCCGACAGCGATGGCGACGGCAGCGGCCTGATCCAGTTCCTCACGGGCATCGGAAACGCTTTCCCGATCACCTTCAATACCAACGGCGGCCGCCTGCTGACGAACCGCGATGCCCAGATACTGGGTGAGAATGCCCTGGTTCTGGTGAATACCGACTGGCTGCTGGATACGGGCCTGTACCTGGATTTCACGGCACAGCTGAATCTCAGCGATGCGGCGGGCAACAACCGGTCGCTGGTGGTGGGGCGCGGCGGTTTCCTGCACGGTGAAGGCAGCGTCAATGGCGATGTGGACATGCAGGGCGGCGCCCTGGCGGGCAGCACTCAATTCGGGTTCGGCAGCCTGATCATCAACGGTCGCCTCAATTTCGACCATGGTCTGCTGTTCACTGTCATCGGCGGTCTGTCCACCGATTGGGCCAGCAGCGAGATCTTTGCCACGACCGTGGATGTCGGTCAGATCGATCTGATGCTGGTCTGGGAAAACGCATTCACCGCAACGGGCGTGACTGACGGTACCCTCTACGCGACGCCGCCGCTGAACCTGCTCAGTTGCGGTACCACCGGCTGCATGACCGGCAATGTCAATGCGGCGGGCATCGGCCGGGTCGTCGATCCGCTGGCGGTCACCTCCAGTGCACCCGGCTTTGCGAACCTTGGCGTCAATGGCGGCACGGCGCTGCAATACGGTTCCATCACCACGGTCAACGGCGCCGAGTTCAATGAATATCTGGCCATTGGGGGCAGCTGGGGCGGCAGTACGGCCAGTGACTGGTCGCTCGGGCGCCTGCCGATCGCCACCGACTATGTGATTCTGCCGCTGAGTGATTCCCCGAGTCCGGCGCTGATACTGGATACCGCCGAGAGCGTCACCGGCGTGCAGGCCGTTAACCCGTTGTGGTTCATGGCTGGCGGGCAGCTGAGCCTGACGGACCGCTTTGTCACGCTCCCCGGCCAGGGCACCCTGCTGACCGATGCCAGCAACAGCCTGAGCAGCAGCGGCGGCATCGAACTGGCGCCGGGCAGTACCCTGCTGTGGCAGCAAGGCAGCATTGCCGGGGCGATCAACAACTGGGGCCGCATGATATTGGGCGCGCCGGCGATGGCCCTGACCGGTGATCTGGTCAATCGGTCCGTGGTGCATCTGGCTCAGGGGGCGAATCTGGCCGTCAGCGGCACGGCCGCCGTGGCCAACCATGGGCTGTTTGACACCGCCGATGCCACGCTCAGGCTGGACAACGGCGCCAAGCTGCTTTCCGCCAGCGCGGATGCCCGCTTCCTCGGTGCCGGGCGTCTGGAGCTGGCCGGGACTGCGTCGCTGGATCTGGCCGTGGCGCCCGCGGCGTTCAGTCCGGACATTCAACTGATCATCGATGGCGGCTCCATCGACAATGCCGCCAATCTGGTATTCCCCAACCTTACCGACTGGAACAGTGGCACCGTGATCGGCGACCTGAACCTGCTGCCCGGCCGCGTCATCAACCTCAACGGCGCGGGGCCGATGGTCTATTCCGGAGGCACCTGGAGCAATGCCGGCACGACGGTCTTCCAGTCCGCCGGAGCCAACCTGCAACTGGACGGCCTGTTCAGCAATACCGGCCTGCTGAATCTGGCGCCGACCGCCGCGGCCGGGATTGCCGGCAGCGGCCAGATCAACCAGCCGGCGGGGGGTGGCAGCATGAGTCTGTCCGGAGGACAGGATTTCACGCTGGCGGTACCCATGAACAACGC
Source organism: Gammaproteobacteria bacterium (assembly GCA_026989015.1). Lineage (GTDB taxonomy): Bacteria > Pseudomonadota > Gammaproteobacteria > S144-22. The sequence goes on along the minus strand of JALSKD010000083.1, from coordinate 11,303 downwards.
AGGCGATCTGATCATCACTGCCGGCAATTTCCTCGTCGATGGCGTGGCGCTGTCGCAAACGGCCGGCGCCATCGACATCGCTGCCGGCGCGGAACTGAGGGTGCTCAACGGCGGCTTGCTGGATATCGCTTCCGGCGTCATCTTCAATGCCGCGCCTGGTGCGCCTCGGGGCAGCCTCAGCGCGGCGCTCGGCAGTGTCGTCGAACTCAACGATGCCGGCATTGATCTGGGCAATCTGCAATCGCTCGCCCTGTTTTCCAACAGCCGCGTTCAGGGCGTCGGGGGCGCGGTGTTGCCCGCCTATACGCGGTTGCAGAACGCCACGCTGTCCGGCACGGGCACACTGACCCTGGCGGCCGGCATGCAGCTGGATACCTTCACCGCGCTGCTGACCGGTGTCGATACAAACAACCGGCTGGTGATCGATGCCGCCGGCGCGGTGCATGGGGGCGCCACCGATACGCTGAGTCTGGAATTCGCGGATCTGAACCTGACCAGCGATGGCCTGCTCGATGGCAACGGCATCTTCGAACTGCTGGACGATGCGCGGCTGATTGCCGGACTGACCACGCAGGGCGCGCAGAATGTGGTGCTCGATACGCTCTACCTGCGGCGTGACGGCTCCGAGCTGGTGGCCAACGGCATGGACTTTTCCGGGCGTCTGGTCTGGTACCACGGACAGGTGTCAGGCAGCGGCCTGACCACTTCCGGCAGTGGCAACCACGTGGGTGGCGAGGGCCTGGGCACATCGCCGACGAATACCCCCAATCGCTTGCTGACCGACTGGACCATCGGCCCCGGGGCCACCGTGGACTGGCGGGGCGAGCGGGATCTGTTGCTCGATACCGGCTCGATCATCAATCAGGGCGAGCTCACGATCACCTTGCCCGGCAACGGCACGGTGACGCAGAAGAGTCTGACCCGGGTCACTGCCTTTGAAGGCCTGGTCAATGAGGGCCTGCTGCTGGCCGATGCCGGCACGGGCAAGACCGTCCGCATCGCCAGCGGTTTCGACAATGCCGGCGGCGGTATCGGCATTGTTTCCGGTACGCTGATCATCGATGCCAACGGCGATGGTCTGGGTGATACCCTGTTGCTGGATCAGGCGGGTGAATTCCTGCAGGGCTTCGGTATCTATGACGGCAGCGTGGACAATCAGGCCGGGTTCGTCAGCCCGGGCCGCAACGATGCACAGGGCAATGTATACCAGACCGGCGTACTGACCCTGACCGGCAACTACCGGGGCGGTGCAAACGGCCTGTTGCGCATCGACCTCGACTCCACCGCATCCGGCCTGCAGGCCGATCAGCTGGCGGTGCAGGGTGACCTGCTGGCCGGCGGCACGCTCAGTTTCAACATCATCAACAACAAGTCGGTGCTGGAGATCGCGGCGCTGATCGACCAGAGCTTCCGGCCGCTGGATATTGGGGGCGCCTTCGTCAACGGCTTCGATTCGGTGATCATCCCGGACGGGTTGAATTTCACCCTCGGTCCCAACGGGCTGATCACCATCACCTCCGACAGCCCGCTGCTCAACCGCATTGCCGATGAATTGCAGGCGCTGCTCGACAACAGTGACCTGACCTATGCCGAGGTGGCCGATGCCTTGCGTCCGCCGGAGCGCCGCATCGGGCTGATTCGCAGCCGTCTCGAAGGCGAGAAGGAACGCAAGCGCCGCCGTGGCGGCCCCCGCCTGGTGTGCCGTTGACGCAGCTCTGACCGGAGGCTTGTGGTACCCTTCCGAGGCCCTGCATGCAGGGCCTTGTTTTGTCGCGTCCGCGTCCGGCGCTTTATGAGGTAATGCAACATGGCAAACAGTGGCAACACCGGGCTGACCCGGCTGCGCAAGGCGGCGGTTTTTTCCTGGCAGGGCTTTCGCGCGGCCTTCCGTCACGAAGAGGCCTTTCGCCAGGAGTTCTGGCTGGCGCTGCTGCTGGTGCCGCTGGGTCTCTGGCTGGGGGATAATGGAGTGGAGAAATTCCTGCTCGCCGGGACACCGATTCTGCTGATGCTGGTCGAAATACTGAACTCAGCGGTGGAAGCGGTAGTCGACCGTTTCGGCAATGAATGGCACGAGCTGTCCGGACGCGCCAAGGACATGGGATCGGCAGCGGTACTCTTGGCCATCCTGTTGCTGGTGGCCTGCTGGGCGTTGCTGCTGCTGTTCTGAGCCGACCCATTCCGTCCGTTTTCAGGAGAGCCGTTCATGAATTATCCCGCCATCGATCCCGTGCTGTTGCAGTTGGGTCCACTGAAGATCCACTGGTATGGCCTGATGTACCTGATCGCCTTTGCCGCCGCCTGGTGGCTGGGCCGCTACCGCGCCCGCAGCAGCGGCCTGATGAAGCCGGAGCAGGTCGATGACCTGATCTTCTACGGCGCGGTCGGCGTGGTCGTCGGTGGCCGTATCGGCTCGGTGCTGTTCTACAACTTCGACCGCTTTCTGGCCGACCCGGTGTACCTGTTCCGCATCTGGGAAGGTGGCATGTCCTTCCACGGCGGCTTCCTCGGCGTGCTGGTGGCGATGTGGCTGTTCCGACGCAAGGTGGGGCTGGGTTTCTGGCAACTGACCGATTTCATCGCGCCGCTGGTGCCGCTGGGGCTGGCGGCCGGGCGCTTCGGCAATTTCATCAATGGCGAGCTGTGGGGAGCGCCGTCGCGGCTGCCCTGGGCGATGAAACTGTCCTGCGAACAGTTTCCGCCGGACCGCTGGCGCGATTTCGCCGGCGCCCTGTGCGCCGAGCCGCGTCATCCGTCGATGCTGTATGAAATGATCCTGGAGGGCTTCGTGCTGTTCGCCATTCTGTGGATCTACTCGTCAAAACCGAGGCCGGTGATGGCCGTGTCCGGGCTGTTTCTGCTCGGTTATGGTACATTCCGCAGCCTGGTCGAGTTCATCCGGCTGCCCGATGTGCAACTGGGCTATCTGTTCGGCACAGACTGGATCACCATGGGCATGACGCTGTCACTGCCGATGGTACTGGTCGGTGCCTGGATGATCCGCCATGCCTATCGTCAGGAGAGGACATGAAGCAATACCTGGAGCTGATGCGCCATGTGCGTGATCACGGCACCGACAAGAGCGACCGCACCGGCACCGGAACCCGCTCGGTGTTCGGCTACCAGATGCGTTTCGATCTGGCGGATGGCTTCCCGCTGGTCACCACCAAGAAACTGCATTTGCGTTCCATCATCCACGAACTGCTGTGGTTCCTGCGCGGTGATACCAATATCCGTTACCTGAAGGAAAACGGCGTCAGCATCTGGGACGAATGGGCCGACGCGAACGGCGATCTGGGGCCGGTTTATGGCGCCCAGTGGCGCAGCTGGCCAACCGCGGACGGACGGCATATCGACCAGATCCGCGGCATACTCGATCAGATCCGCGAAGCCCCGGATTCGCGCCGCATCATCGTCAGTGCCTGGAATGTGGGTGAACTGGAACGCATGGCCCTGCCGCCCTGCCATGCCTTTTTCCAGTTCTATGTGGCCGACGGCCGGCTGTCGCTGCAGCTCTATCAGCGCAGCGCCGATATCTTTCTCGGCGTACCCTTCAATATTGCCTCCTATGCGCTGCTGCTGATGATGGTGGCTCAGGTCAGCGGCCTGCAGCCGGGCGAGTTCATACACACCCTTGGCGACGCCCACCTCTATGCCAACCATCTGCAGCAGGCGGAGACCCAGCTGGCGCGCGACCCCCTGCCGCTGCCGACAATGACGCTCAACCCCGATGTGGATGACCTGTTCGCATTCCGCTTCGAGGATTTCACACTGGAAAACTACCGGTGCCACCCCCATATCAAGGCCCCCGTGGCCGTTTGACGGAGCCTTGCCATGCCCGAAAGCAGCAGTCCCATCGATGTCATCGTCGAAACCCACTACCTCGAGGACCAGTCGCGTCCGGAACAGGATTATTATGTCTTCGCCTACACCATAACCATCGTCAACCGGGGTGATGAACCGGCGCGCCTGCTCAACCGGCACTGGATCATCACCGATGCCAACGGCAAGATCCAGGAAGTGCGCGGCGCCGGCGTGGTGGGCGAGCACCCCTACCTGAAGCCGGGTGAACAGTTCACCTATACCTCCGGCGCGATGATCGAAACCCCGGTCGGTTCGATGAAGGGCGAGTACGAATTTGAACGCGACGACGGCAGCCGCTTTGAGGCGCCGATCGCCGAATTTATCCTGTCGGTGCCGCGCGTACTGCACTGATGGCGCTGAAGCACAGCTACACGCTGATCGCCCCGCTGTACGACATGCTGGTGCAGGGCGCTTTCGACCGCTTTCGCAGGCGCAGCCTGCAGCGCTTGCCGCTGGATGACGACACGCGCCTGGAGGTGCTGATCAGCGGCATCGGCACCGGGCTGGACATCCCCCATCTGCCGGTGGAGGCCCGTTATGTCGGCGTCGACATCACACCGGCGATGCTGCGCAAGGCGCGCCGCCGGGCCGATGCGCGACCGGAGCTGGAGATCGAGCTCCACGAGGGCGATGCAATGCATCTGCCCTTCGACGACGGGCGCTTCGATGCGGTCGTTCTGCACCTGATCCTCGCCGTGGTGCCGGACTCACGGCGCGCGCTGAGCGAGGCGGCGCGGGTGCTCCGGCCGGGCGGGCGGATCATCGTTTTCGACAAGTTCCTGCGTCGCGGCGAGCGGGCCTGGCTCAAGCGCATGATCAATCCACTGCTGCGCCATGTCGCCACCCGCACCGATGTGGTGTTTGAAGATCTGCTCGAAGGCTGCGATGATCTGCACTGCCTCCGCGACGAACCGGCTCTGGCCGGTGGCTGGTTCCGCCATATCGAGTTGCAGAAGCACGCACAATAAAAAATTGGGGTAACACATGGCGGTTCATGTCATTGGCGATATCCAGGGCTGCTATCGCGACTTCAGAAAACTGCTCAAGTTGCTCGACTTCAGGCCGGGCAAGGATCGTCTGTGGCTGGTCGGGGACCTGGTCAACCGCGGGCCGGACTCGCTGAAGACCCTGCGCTATGTGCGCGACCTCGACGAGCGGGCGGTGACCGTGCTCGGCAATCACGATCTGCACCTGATCGCCTGCTACTACGATGCCGACCGCTTGCGCGACGGCGACACCCTGCAGCAGGTGCTCGATGCGCCGGATGTGGATGAACTCATCGACTGGCTGCGGCGCAGGCCGCTGGTGCACCACGACATCGACCTCAACTTCGCCCTGGTGCATGCCGGCATCTATCCGGGCTGGAGCGTCAGCCAGTCGCTGGCGCGGGCGGCAGAGGTGGAAACGGTATTGCGCGGTACCGCGATCGGCGATTTTCTCGAGCGCATGTACGGCAACGAACCGCTGAAGTGGTCGGACGACCTGAAGGGCACCGAGCGGCTGAGGTTCATCACCAATGTGTTCACCCGCATGCGCTACCTGAAGCCGGATCTGCGCCTGGATCTGTCGGCCAAGGGCGCGCCGCAGCGGCAAAAGAAACGCAGCGCGATTCCCTGGTTCGAATTCAAGCAGTCGGCGATCAAGTTCAACCGCATCGCCTTCGGCCACTGGTCCACACTGCCCACCGGTCAGTACGGCAACTGCTTTGCGCTCGACAGCGGATGCATCTGGGGCGGCCGGCTCACCGCCTTGCGCATCGACAAAAAGATGCCGCGCTGGCACAGTCTGTCCTGTCGGGGCGCCATGAAGCCGGGGTGATGCCGGCATTGCGCCGAATTTCGGCTATGCTTGGGGGATGTATCCTATGCACTACACATCGATCCGGATCCGCCGTCGGGGGCGAGCGAAATGACACTGCATCGCCGCGACATCATCGACATCCTGAGGGACGAGAACAGCCTGCTGAAAACCCGCAACAGCCAGTTGGGTACCCGCCTGGCGCGCATGCAGCTGGCCTTTCGCGCCCTCAACCAGATCGATGACCTGACCGACCGCATCGACGAAGAGACTGACCTCAAGGGGTTGTTCCAGCAGTTGCTGCAACTGGTGCTGCACGCCAGCGACACCGAACACGGATCGATGCTGCTGCTCGACGAACGCACCGACGAACTGCAGTTCGTCGAAGTGGTCGGGGATACCCGCGAACGCCTGCTCAACTACCGCATCGACCGCAACAGCGGCATCGTCGGCCAATGCCTGCGCCTGAACCGCCCGTTGCTGGTGGAGAATGTACGCCGTTCCGTCGACTGGTCGCCCGAAGTGGATCAGTTGATCGGCTTCGATACCCTGTCGGTGCTCTGCGCGCCCTTGCGCGACGGCGAGCGGCAACTGGGCGTGCTCGAAGTGGTCAACCGGCAGGGTGAGCGGCCTTTCGACAAGAATGACCTGGCGGTGCTGCGGGTGGCGGCCCATTATGTCAGCCTGGCGCTGGTGCGTGCCGAGCAGTTGGCTCAGACCTGAATCACAGACCGTGACGATCGCCGTAGCGTCCGGCGGATCACAGAAAGGAGATGGAAATGAACTTTGCCAGCCTGTACAACTATTACGAGCATCTGGTGTTCGATCATATCCAGAATGCACTGATGGCGCGTTATCCCGAACAGGACGAGGAATTCTTTCTCGATGTGGCCTGTTATTCACTGACCCGCCTGCCAGCCCGTTACATCCGTCACGAGATCGACATGATCTACTATCTGGCGCCTGGGGAACATGAAGATATGGAACAGCGCGTCGCCAGTACCGTCGATTCGGCGGCCAAGTTCATACACGCACGACAGAAACAGGCAGAGCGCGAAGGCGCTGCCTGAGCCGGGGCAGTCGGAAGGGCTGCGGCGCTGAAGATCAGGCGGCGAGGGCGCCGGCCATTTCAAGCAGCTTGCGGATGGTGTACTGGCGGTTGCCGATGACCACGGGTTGGTTCAATTGCACATAGCCTTCGGCAAAGGCGATCAGCCGGTTGTTCTTGACCAGGTAGGTGCCATTGGTCGATTGAAGGTCGCGCAGGTAGATCTCGCCATTCATGATCTGGATTTCAGCGTGGCGCTTGCTGACAGTTTTGTCGTCCAGAAAGATATGACCTTCTCTTCCGATGATGTATGTCCGGCTTTCCATGTTGTCTAGCTCCATAGCGATATCCTCGACAGGAAATGCCATTCTAAAGCAAGCCGCAGGGGCTTGCCAAGGATCCCTGGTCGGAAAATCAGTCGATTGTCAAATACTTCACAAAGCTCATCGGCCAGGGGTTGGCGTCGTCGGCCGGGCGCTCCTCGCGCCAGGCTTCCTTCCATCGCCGCGGATCGATTTCCGGGAACCAGGCATCGCCCTCGAAACGGCCGTGGATATGGGTGACCCAAAGTTCCCGAGCCAGGTCTTGATCCAGTGCCTGGCGGTACAGGCTGGCACCGCCGATGAGAAAGGCGAGCGGGGCGCCGGTGCAGCGTTCCAGCGCTTCCTCGATGCTGGCGCAGGCTTCAGTCCCTTCCGCGGAGAAGCCGGGGTTACGGCTGATCACCAGATTGTGCCGGCCGGGCAGCGGCCGGCCAATGGAATCCCAGGTCTTGCGGCCCATGATCACCGGTTTGCCCAGGGTGCTGCGCTTGAAGAAGGCCAGATCGGCGGGCAGGTGCCAGGGCAGGCCATTGTCACGGCCGATCAGCCGGTTTTCGTCCATTGCGGTGATCAGGGCAAGGTCGGTCATGCGGGGGTCTCCGTGGCGTTGGCAATGCGGCTGTAGTCCTCTGGCGAAAGGTTTTCTGCCCGCGCCTTCGGGTCGATGCCCAGTGCGCGCAGACCGTCGCCATCGATATAGCCTTTGAGCGAATTGCTGACGGTCTTGCGGCGCTGGCCGAAGGCCGACTGCACGATTCGGCCCAGATGCGCTTCGTCGGCGACGGGCCAGGGCAATTGCGCATGGGGCCGCAGGCGGATGATGGCGGAATCGACCTTCGGCGGCGGCGTGAAGCAGCCGGGCGGTACATCGAACAGGTATTCGGTCGCACAGTGGTACTGCATCATCACCGACAGGCGCCCGTAGTGGTGGCCTCCTGGCGTGGCGATGATGCGCTCCGCGACCTCTTTCTGCAGCATGAAATGCATGTCGGCGATGCGGTCGCGCCAGTTCAGCAGATGGAACATCAACGGTGTCGATATATTGTAGGGCAGGTTGCCGACGATGCGCAGTGGCGGCGGCAGATCGAGATTGCCCAGGTCGATCCGGAGGATGTCGGCGTTGATCAGGTGCAAACGGCCGAGGACCTCGGCTTTCTGCGCCAATGTCTCGATCAGATCCCGGTCCAGCTCGATGGCGGTCAGCTCGTGGCAGCGTTCCAGCAGCGGCAGGGTCAGTGCGCCCTGGCCCGGGCCGATCTCCAGCAGGCTCTGCCCGGGCTCGGGGCGTAGCGCTGCGAGCAGCTTGTGGATGATGTTGCGGTCGTGCAGGAAATGCTGGCCGAAGCGCTTGCGTGGCCGATGGGGAGTCGCCTGTGGCATGAGTGCAGGAATGCCCGCCGGAAGATTCAGGGACGGCGATTATACCCTCGATTGCGGCGGCCGTGTCGTGCCGGCCTCAGTGTCCGGCCGGTCCGTTGGAATCGGTGTCGGGGTTCCCCATCCGGAAAAAGAAGCGGCTGCCCTTGCCGGGTTCCCCTTCGGCCCAGATGCGACCGCCGTGCCGTTGCACGATGCGCTGAGCGGTGGCCAGACCGATGCCGGTGCCCTCGAATTCGTCGACCCGGTGCAGGCGTTGAAAGGCACCGAACAGCTTGGAAGCATGGCGCATGTCGAACCCGGCGCCGTTGTCCTCGATGCAGACCACCCCGGGGACACCGGGAATGCCGTGGATGTGGATGTGTGCACGGTCTTTGTGCCCGGTGAATTTCCAGGCGTTGCCGATGAGGTTTTCCAGCAGCACGCGCAGCAATCCGGGGTCGGCCATCACTTCCAGTCCGTCCTCGATCGACCATTCCACCTGTCGATCCGGCTCCTGCTGGTGCAGCGACTCGAATACCGGTTCCGCCAGAGCGCTGATCGACAGGCGACGGGGGTGGATCTCGGTGCGGCCGACGCGGGACAGCTGCAACAGTTCATCGATCAGGCGCCCCATGCGCTGCGCGGCCTGGCGCACCCGCCGCAGATGATCCCGGCCTTCCGCATCGAGGCGGTCGGCGTAATCCTCGAGCAAGGCCAGGCTGAAGCCGTCGATGGCGCGCAGCGGGGTGCGCAGGTCGTGGGATACGGAATAGGAAAAGGCCTCCAGCTCGCGGTTGCTGTTCTGCAACTGGCGGGCAAGCTGTTCCAGTTCGCGCTCGCGCTGCTTCACTTCGGTCAGGTCCAGCGTGTAGCCGAGCAGGGCTTTGGGGGTGCCGTCGTCGTTGTAGAGTATGCTCAGCGAGAGGTGGGCCGGAAAGGTTTCGCCACCGCGGCGCTGGAGGGTGATCTCCAGCTCATGGGCGCCTTTTTCGAGCAGCGGGCGGATCACCTGCGCGCTCAGATCCTCATTGCCATCGGTCGGATAGACCAGTGCGATCGGTTGACCGATGGCGCGGCGGGCGCTGATGCCGAACAGTCGCTCAGCACCCCGGTTCCAGCTGAGGATGCGGCCGTCCAGATCGGTGGTGATGATGGAATCGTGCGTCTGGTCGATGATGCGTGCCTTGTCGCGCAGCGAGGCGGTGCGTTCCTCGACCAGTTGTTCCAGGTGCTCCTGCTGGCGGCGCAGTTCCTGCTCCAGTTGCACCCGTTCGGTGATATCCACCAGCGTGACCATGGCCAGCGTGCGGCCGTGGAAATCGAGCATCGAGCCGCTGAACAGGAAGTGCCGCACCGACCCGGAACGGACGCGGATGGCGGCTGGCAGGTTGTACACCGAACCGCGCTCGACCAGGGTACGGATGGTCTGTTTCTGGGCTTCGGTGTCGACCCAGCTGACGCCTTCGAACACGCTGACGCCGAGCAGTTCATCGCGGGTATAGCCCAGTTGTCGCGCATAGGTGTCGTTGAGGTCCATGCGCGTTTCCTGTTCCAGGTCGAGGATGGCCAGTGCCAGCGGCAGGTTGTAGAAGACCTTGGAGAAGCGTTCTTCGTTCTCCTGCACCCGGATGTGCTGGCGGCGCAGGTTTTCCGCCATGCGCGAAAAGCTGCGAGCCAGATCGCCGATTTCATCGCCGCGGTCGATGGCATCGACCTTGGGCGGTTGGTCCAGCCGGAAGCGGCCTATCGTCTTGCTGAGTTGGGTCAGTGGTCGGGCCAGGGATCGCCACAGTACCGCCCCCAGGAGCAGCGCAATCAGCGCCAGTGTCAGCATCGACAACAGTTGCAGGCGGTTGGCGGCCGTCAGCGCATCGGCGGTATCCAGCGACAGGCGTTCCTGCCGCCGGTATTGCTCACGGATCAGCGGTTTGAGGAAGTGGATGAGCGCTCGGCGTGCCCGGTTGAGGCGGTCGACTTCCTGCTGGATCGGGCTTCCTGAGGGCGGCTGCTGCAGAGGGTCATCCGTTTCCGCGTTGCCAGGGCGCATCGCGGGCTGGATGCCGGAGCGGTTGCCGAGACTGTGGGTGACGGCTGCCTTCAGCTCACCGCTCAGCTGCAGCAGGCGCTCGTGCACCTGCGGTGGCACGCGGCCTCGACTCAGGTCGAGGAAACGCTCGACCTCGCCCTCCAGCTGGCCAAGTGCCTGGCGCGCCTTGTCACGATCCTGCGCGCGATTGCCCAGGGCGTACTCCAGGGTCTTGATGGAGGTGCGGCGGGCGGCGGTGGAAATCTCCAGCAGGCTGTTCAGGGTCGGCGAGGTTTCGCGCTCGAGCTGGCGAAAGCTGCGCGTGGTTTCCCGGATCTGACCGTACTGCACGGCGCTGACGGCGACCACCAGCAGGGCGAACAGCGAAAAGATCAGCAACAGTCGGGAGCGGAGGGTCATGCCCGAAGCCGGTTGAAACAGACCCGCGGAGTATAGCCTTTATCCACCCGCCTTCCCCGTGTCGGCCGGCGGGATCAGCCGCGGCAGCGGTGTTGTTGCAAGGCCGAGTCGATGGCGGCGAACAGGCTTTCGGGACGGGCGCGGCCGCTGCCGGCCAGGGACAGCGCGGTGCCGTGGTCCACCGAGGTGCGGATGATCGGCAATCCCAGTGTGGTGTTGATGGCGTGGTTGAATCCGGCATGCTTGAGCACCGGCAGGCCCTGGTCGTGGTACATGGCCAGCACCGCATCGGCGTCGGCCAGGGCATCGCGGGTAAACAGGGTGTCGGCGGGCCAGGGACCGCTGAGGTTCAGGCCTTCGCCGCGCAGGCGCTCGAGCAGCGGGCTGATGATCTCGATCTCTTCGCGGCCCAGGTAGCCGTTCTCGCCGGCGTGCGGGTTGAGCCCGCAGACCTTGATGTGCGGCC
>JALSKD010000082.1 GCA_026989015.1 Gammaproteobacteria bacterium | reverse complement strand
TGCACCCGTTTACGATCCTGTTTCTCGTGTTTCTCACCGCCATGGCGCTGACCCGCCTGTGGCTGTCGCTGCGCCAGCAGCGGCACATACTTGCCCACCGCGATGCGGTGCCCGAAGCCTTCGCCGATCGGATTCCCCTGGCCGACCACCAGAAGGCCGCGGACTATTCCATCGCCAAGCTGAAACTGGGGCGTATCTCGCTGGCCTGGGAGGTGCTCTGGCTGCTACTCTGGACCCTGGGCGGCGGCATCGAGGCCGTCGACCAGTTCTGGCGTTCCCTGCAACTGGGACCGATGGCCACCGGCATTGGCGTGATCCTCAGTATAACCCTGTTGATGAGCCTGCTCGACCTGCCCTTCTCCCTCTATTCCACCTTCGTCATCGAGGAGCGCTTCGGTTTCAACAAGATGACCTTCGGGCTGTGGCTCACCGACCTGCTGAAGACGGCCGTGCTGATGATCGTCATCGGCGTACCGCTGATCGCCGCCATCCTGTGGCTGATGAACCGGGCCGGCGAGTGGTGGTGGCTCTATGCCTGGGGCGTCTGGGGTGCGTTCACGCTGCTGATGATCTGGGCCTACCCGACCTTTATCGCGCCGCTGTTCAACCGCTTCGAACCGCTCAAGGACGAAGCCCTCAGGCAGCGCATCGAATCGCTGCTTCAGCGTGCCGGCTTCAAGAGCCAGGGCGTGTTCGTCATCGACGGTTCGAAGCGCTCGGCCCACGGCAACGCCTACTTCACCGGCTTTGGCGACAACAAGCGCATCGTGTTCTACGACACGCTGCTGGACTCCCTTTCGGAAGACGAGATCGAGGCGGTGCTGGCCCACGAACTGGGTCATTTCAAGCGCAAGCACATTCGCAAGTCACTGATCCTGTCCCTGCTGACCGCGCTCATTGGCTTCGCCCTGCTCGCCTGGCTGATGCAGCAGCCCTGGTTCTATACGGCGCTGGGCGTCAGCACGCCCTCCACTCATGTGGCGCTGGTGCTGTTCATGCTGGTGCTGCCGGTATTCACCTTCTTCCTGAGTCCACTGTTCGCGATGCTCTCGCGCAAGCACGAGTTCGAGGCCGACGAGTTTGCCAGCCAGCAGGCCAATGCGCGGGCGCTGATTTCAGCGCTGGTCAACCTCTACCGCGAAAACGCCAGCACGCTGACCCCCGACCCGGTACACTCTGCCTTCTACGATTCACATCCGCCGGCATCGATACGCATCAACCATCTGCAACGACTCGCCCATGCGCGTTGAGGAGCAACCATGAAGACCCTGAATACCCTGACCCTGCTACTTCTTCTTGCCTCCGGCAGTGCCCTGGCTTCCGGCCAGGAGCGTGCCCCCGACCTCGCCAACGGCGAAAAGCTGGTCAGCCAGAACTGCACCCGCTGCCATGACGATTCGGTCTATACCCGGCCCAACCGCCGCGTGAAATCCCTGCCCGCACTCGGCAAGCAGGTGCGCTTCTGCAAGGACACCATCGGCATCACCTGGTTCGACGACGAGGTCAACGATGTGGTCTATTTTCTGAATGACCGCTATTACCATTTCTGATTCCCTTCGCCGCTGAGCCGTGGCCGGACGCAAGCTCAGCCGGCGGCAACAGTCGCGCATCCGCGACGCCCAGCAGGCCGTCGATCCGAATGCCCCGCACCACCACGAGGGGCGGGTCATCTCCCATCGCGGCAAGGCCGTGGAGGTGGAACCGCTGGATCGGCCCGACGATCACCTTCAGTGCGGCTTCAAGGCCAATCTCGGACTCATCGTCTGCGGCGACCGGGTGACCTACCGCGATGATGGCCGAACGCCGCTGATCGTCGCCATCCAGCCGCGCCGCAATCTGTTGCAGCGGCGTGACGGCTTTGGCCACATCAAGGCCGTCGCCGCCAATGTCAGCCAGCTCGTCATCTGCCTGGCCGTGCGTCCCGAACCGAACCTGTACCTGCTCGACCAGTACCTGGTCTCGGCCGAGCAGCAGGGCCTGCAGGCGCTGATCCTGCTCAACAAGATCGATCTGCTGGAAACGCCAACGGAAGATCCTTTTTCCTTGCGCGCCATCTACCGGCCGCTGGGCTATCCGGTGCTGCACAGCAGCATCGGGGATGCCGACAGCATCGAGGCGCTGAAACGGCATCTCGCCGGTCAGGTCAGCGTGATCAGTGGCGTCTCCGGTGTCGGAAAGTCCTCACTGACCCGGGCCATTCTGCCGGGAATCGACATCCGCATCGGCGAAATCTCCGAATTCAATCAGGAAGGCCGCCATACCACGCGCAGCAGCCGGCTCTACCATCTGCCCGGCGGTGGCGATCTGATCGATACCCCCGGTGTACGCGGCTTCAATCCGGTGCTGGACCCGCAGCAATCACTGGCTGACGGCTTCCGTGAAATCCGCGACGCCGCCCAGCACTGCCGTTTCGCCAACTGCCGCCATGTCAACGAACCCGGCTGCGCGGTGCGCGCGGCGGTGGAGGCCGGCTCTATCCATGCGGACCGTTACGCGCATTACCTCAAGCTGCTGGACGCGGCCTGAAGGCGAATCGGAGCGGATCGGGGCTTCCCCGCGGCCGGCGAACAGGCTAGCATGCCGCTTTTGCGCAGAACCCCCTACCGTGCTCAAGAACCGACTCGAGAATGTGAACATCAGCGGCGAGGATGTCCTCGTCACGCCGTTGCAACTGAAACAGGAAATCCCCCTGCCGGAGAACGCTCGCGAAAGCATCAAGCAGTCGCGCCGGGAGATTGCCGACATCATCCACCACCGCGATCACCGCTTGCTGGTGGTCTGCGGGCCCTGCTCGATCCATGATGTCGATGCCGCGCATGAGTATGCCGAACGGCTCAATGCCCTGCGTCAGGAGTTGAGTGACGATCTGTACATCGTGCAGCGGGTGTATTTCGAGAAACCGCGCACCACCATCGGCTGGAAGGGGCTGATCAACGATCCCGACATCAACGGCAGCTTCGATATCGAGAAAGGCCTGCGCATCGCCC
>JALSKD010000081.1 GCA_026989015.1 Gammaproteobacteria bacterium | reverse complement strand
TCGGTGAGCGGGCGCAGGCGCTCGCCGCGCCCGGCGGCGAGGATCATCGCGTTCATGATGCGGCCGCGCCGGTTACCTGGCGGATGCGAAATCCGAGGCTCAGTTCGTTGATGAGGGTGAACAGGCCGGCCAGTCCCTGCCGGGTGGCGACGATCTTGAGGTAGTCGAGGGTGCGCGGAATATCCTTGAGGTAGCCGTCCTTGCCATCGCGCAGGTGGAGCCGCGCAAAGATGCCGATGGCCTTAAGGTGACGCTGTGCGCCCATCAGGTCGAAATCGCGCAGAAAGCGCTCCATATCGATGCCGGCGGGGCGGGCAGCGGCGTGGAAATCGCGCACCCAGTCATCGACCTGGGCTTCCGGCCAGGCGATGTAGCAATCGCGCAGCAGGGATACCAGGTCGTAGGTAATGGGGCCGATCACGGCGTCCTGAAAGTCCAGTATGCCGGGATTGCGGCGCTCCCCTGCCATCGGCTTCAGGTACATCAGATTGCGGGAATGGCAGTCGCGATGGACGAAGGCGCGGGGTTGTTGCAGGGCGTTACGCACCAGTTCATCGACGGTCAGCTTCCAGGCACCGACCTGGTTCGGGGTCAGTTCGATGCCCAGCAGCCGTTCCAGGAACCAGTCGCGGAACAGGGCCATTTCCGTGCGCAACAGCGATTCGTCATAAGGGGGCAGACCATCGGTATCGACATCGGACTGCATGCGCAGTATCGCTTCCAGCGCGTCGCCATAGAGTTCGGGGGCATTGTCGGCATCGAGGACATCCAGATAATGGGTGCCGCCGAAGTCTTCCATCAACAGGAAGCCGAGCCGGTCATCGTGGGCGAGGATTTCGGGCGCCGACAGGCCGGCGGCACGCAGCCGGCGGTCGATATCGACAAAGGCAGTCAGCGGTTCCTTGTCGGGCGGCGCGTCCATGACGATACAGCTGCCACCGCCGGGGCGGAGTACCCGGTAGTAGCGGCGAAAACTGGCATCCTCGGAGGCGGGCGCCAGCCCGTCGGCGGGATAGCCCAGGCTGCCCAGCCAGTGGATCAGTTGTTGCCGTCGCTCGTTCATTGCGCCTTCGGGTCCGCATCCAGACAGCGCGCATTATGGACGATGCGCCGGCGCAGGGAAACGCCGCTCAATCCAGCCGCGCCAGCAGGCCTTCGATGGCATGGCGGGTGCTCTGCTCGCGCACCGCGGCACGATCACCGGAAAACAGGCAACGCTCGGCATCGACGCGGTCGCCGATGGCGAAACCGAAACAGACGGTGCCCACGGGCTTTTCCTCGCTGCCGCCGTCCGGACCGGCAATGCCGGTGACCGAAACCGCCACATCGGCGGCACTGTTGGCCAGCGCACCGGCGGCCATCTGCAGGGCGGTCTCCAGCGATACCGCACCGTCGGCGCGCAGCGTCGCCTCGCTCACCGACAGCAGGTCCATCTTGGCCTGGTTGCTGTAGGTGACGAACCCGCGTTCGAACCAGGCGGAACTGCCGGCCAGATCGGTGAAGGTCTTGGCGATCAGGCCGCCGGTGCAGGATTCGGCGGTGCATACCTTGAGTCCTTTCGACTGCAAGCGCTCGGCAAGTCGCCGTGTGAGGGCGGTCAGTGGTTCGCGGTGTTCGGACATGCATTCAATGACGCCGTGACGGTGCTTCGCCCATTATGATCGGTTCGACAGCACCGTGTCGCGACAATTCGGCCCGTGCCGTCTGGCTGCCGGTATCGCTCCACAGCTCCAGGGCCTGCAAGGCGGTCATGCCCGAAGGCTCGCCCCCCACCGCGCGGATGCTTTGCAGCACATCCATCGCCGGCACGAATTCCTCGGCCAGCCGGCCGAACAACCGCGCCAGTTCGCCGATGCCTTCCGACAGGTTGCGGTAGGCGCCGCGGCCCAGATCCACATAATAACTGATCCGCACCCTCCGCCGCTCGGCACGCTGCGGAAACAGTCCGGAAAACAGCAGACACTGGTCGCCCACATCGCGCAAGCGCTCGTCGCGTTGCCGCGCCTGCTGCTGCAGGGCTTCGAGAAACTCCAGTGCCAGCACCCGCTGCGCCATCTCCGGCCGCCGCAACCAGCGCATCAGTGTGAACACCAGATAGCTTTCCAGCTCCTCGTCCAGTTCGATGCCGCGCAGCCGTCCGGCCTCGCGCAGCAACGCCTGCCACTGGGCGACATCGCCGCGTGAATCCAGGAAATCACTCATGATCGTTCTCCTCTCTACTCTAGAGATCGTCCACAAGCAGAAATTCTTGATCACAATATGGCGCAACGGGCAGCCTGCTTCAAGTCGGCGGGCTGGTCGCGCCCTTTATCCAGCGGGCCCAGCAATAATCTGGATGATGCGGCTCTCCCGAAGCCCAACAGCCAGATAACACACGACGTATCCTGTCCTCTGGACAGCAATTCACCAGTTTGATTCGATTCGCCGCCGTCCCCTTGCGCTCCCGAAACAGCAAGGCCTCATTGTCCGTCTCGGATTCGTGCGTATCCCGGCAACGCTTCTCTCATTGAAAATCGACATCAGCATTACGACCTCCCTCCAGGCAGGCCGTATTCCTCTTTCAGCCACTAGATCTTGAGCGAAGCCAGCGCCTCGATCAAGGTTCCATCCACGCTGAAGTGTTCCTTCGACAGCAGATCGGCAGCCCCAGCCTGTTCCAATATTTGGGCTTGGGCAAAGAACTGATGTGCCACTTCGCTTTCATGCAACCCACCACGGTTCTTCGTTCCGGTTGATCGTGTGAAATTGGGCAGTTTTCAACAATCTGCTACCTGGCGGCGTCGTGCGGACACTTTGCGTTAAAATAACCAATAAAATCATTCCTCATACCACCAATCCGCCCATTGTTACCGATGTCGGTATGATTATAAAAGTAGCGGTAGTGTTCAGAATTCTGTGTCATTTCTTTAAACTGGAAACAGGAGGAATGATACATGAACGACGACATCACATTCGATATGGATGCAGCCATCAAGGCGCTGCGGGAAGGCAAGGATCTGAGCG
>JALSKD010000080.1 GCA_026989015.1 Gammaproteobacteria bacterium | reverse complement strand
GCAGATGAAAATGGCTGGGCCGGCAGGATTCGAACCTGCGCATGCTGGGATCAAAACCCAGTGCCTTACCGCTTGGCGACGGCCCAGTAGATTGTAGTGCCTCCGTTCGTTCGAACCCTGCCGGAAGCCGGCAGGATGCATGGCCGGCGTCCTGCCGGCCACCCTTCGGGCCGCTCGCTGTGCTCACGGCGCTGAATCGTTCCAGACGATTCAGTCGAACCTGCGCATGCTGGGATCAAAACCCAGTGCCTTACCCCCAGGTATCGGCAAGCCGCGACGGCCCAGCAGAGTGTTGTGCCTCCGTTCGTTCGAACCCCGCCGGAAGCCGGCAGGATGCATGGCCGGCGTCCTGCCGGTCCCTGATCGCAAGTACCGCGTCGCCCTATTCGGGCAGGCAGTCGGCGGCCACGGGGTTGATGTTCATGCCCCGCACCCGGAAGGCCCTCCAACGGGCCGGAACCCGGGCTTCCACGGAAGCCGCAGCGGTCTCGTCGGCAAAGGGCGCGTAGATGCAGGCGCCGGTACCGGTCATTCGCGCATCGGCGTGTCGGTTCAGCCAGCGCAGGGCTTCGGCCACTTCCGGATGGCGTCTGGCGGCCACCGGCTCGCAGACATTTCTTCCGCGGCCTTCCAGAAAGGCGCGTATTGTGATGGGAGCGCAATCGCGTGTCAAATCCTTCGCGCCAAAAATTTCTCCGGTGGAGACGGAGACACCGGGGTGGATCACCAGGTAGACCGGCTCGGGCAGATCCAGCGGCTGCAGGCGCTCGCCGACACCCTCGGCCCAGGCGCTGTGCCCGAAGATGAATACAGGCACATCGGCCCCCAGTTCGAGGCCGATGCGCATCAGGGTGTCGCGGTCCAGACCCAGAGACCACAGTCGATTGAGGCCCATCAGCACGGTGGCGGCGTCGGAGCTGCCGCCGCCGAGGCCGCCGCCGATCGGTATCCGCTTGTCGAGGCGGATGTCGGCACCCGCCTGAATGCCGGCATGACGCCGCAGCAGGCCCGCGGCGCGCAGCACCAGATCCTGTTCGGCGGGGATGTCGGGGTCGCCGCCGATACGCCTGAGCCGGTTGTCGTCCCTGCGCCGCAATTCGATGCGGTCGCAGAGGTCGATGAACTGGAACGCGGTCTGCAGCTCATGATAACCGTCGGGTCGCCTGCCGGTGACATGCAGCATCAGGTTGAGCTTGGCCGGGGCTTCGAGACTCAGGCGTTCGCTGGAGTCCATGGCTTCAGTCGAACCGCGGGAACAGGTCATCGGGGCGGGGTCGGTCGATCTTCTGCCACTGGTCGATCACGATCTTGATGCCGACGCGGCCGCGTTTCATGTACAGCTTGCGCGGCATCGGGGTGCGATCGGCGTCATCGCCATACTCCAGATAATTGATCTTCCAGCCGTCTTGTTGCAGCTGTTGCAGTCGGCCTTGCGCATCGATGGTGGGCAGGCTTTCAGAGCCGGGGCGCTGCACGCCGCGTATCCAGTATTCCAGTCCTCCGACCGGAATATCCCAGCCGGTGGTTTCGCGCAGCAGTGCTTCGGCGTCGGGGGCGCTGCGGGTTTCGCCCTCGGCAGTGGTCAGTTGCCACAGTCCATCGAGGCGACGGATGCGGATCACCGCCTGGCCGAGTGCGGCTTCCAGGGTCAGCACCCGGTCAGCGGGGCTGTGCAGCCAGTCCAGCCCCAGGTTATAGACCTCGTCATCGACAAACAGGGTGACGCGACCGCGCAGGTGCCAGTCGTTGAAATCGAGCAGTTGCCGCTGGTGTTGCTGCCAGAGTGCATGGCTGCGGTCGGTGACGGCGGGAGGCAGGCTGGCGCAGGCGCTGAGCAGCGCAATCAGCACCAGCAGCGGGAGCAGGCGGCGCATGGTGGGTCAGTTCAGCGACAGCCGTTTCATGGTCTTGAGCAGCAGCGGATCCTGCGGGTGCTTCTGCAGGGCGCGCTTCCAGATCCGGCGTGCTTCGTCCTTGCGCCCGGTGACCCACAGCACCTCGCCGAGGTGGGCGGCGACCTCGGGATCGTCCATCTTGGTCAACGCCTTGCGCAACAGGCGGATCGCTTCATCGTTGTTGCCCAGCCGGTAGTTGACCCAGCCGTAGCTGTCGATGATGGCCGGATCATCGGGGTCCAGTTCGATGGCACGCTTGATCAGGTCGTAGGCCTCCTGCAGACGGTGGGTCTGGTCGGCCAGGGTAAAGCCCAGCGCATTGAGTGCGGCGGCGTCATCGGGGTTGGCCTCGAGGATGCGGCGCATGTCGGACTCGAGCATCTCCAGGTCGTTGATACGGGCGGCGGTCAGCCCCCGCGCGTACAGCAGATCTCTGTTGTTGGGAGCGATCTTGAGTCCCTTGTTGTAGGCGCGAATGGCGTCGCGGTAGCGGCCGGCCTGATTGTAGATTTCGCCTTCGGCGAGATAGATGCGGACCAGGGAGCCGTCGGACTGGCTGCCGGCGGCCATGTTCTCGAGGGCGGCGATGGCCTCGTCCAGCTTGCCGTCGCGGGCCATCAGAAAGGCGCTGCGCAGTCGGGCGTCGAAACGGTATTCGCCGTTGCGTACCTGCCGGTAATACTCGATGGCCTTGCCGTGCTTGCCCTGGCTTTCCTCGATGCGTCCGAGGTAATACAGGGCCTCGTCACGGCGTTTGCCAAGCTTCAGTAGCCGGTTGAGGTAGCGTCGCGCATCATCGAATCGCTGGGCTTCCAGCGCCAGCAGTCCGAGCGTATAGAGCAGATCGGCGTCCTGCGGCGAGCGCTGGAGCAGTTTTTCGAATTCGATGCGCGCCTTGTCGTACTGCTTCATGTCCACCAGCAGTCGGGCATAGGCTAGCCGCAGCTGCTGATCCCCCGGCTTGCCGAGCACGGCCTTGCGCAGGCTCTGCAGCGCTTCCTGGCGGCGGTTGAGCTTGATCAGCAGCTTGGCGCGCAGTGCATGGGCGTCGGGCAGATCGCGGATTCGGAGGGCACGCTCGACGGCTTCCAGAGCCTGGTCGTTTTTGCCCGACTGGGCGGCAAGCACGGCAAACAGGTATTGGGCCTGGGCATGGCCGCTGAAGCGGT
>JALSKD010000079.1 GCA_026989015.1 Gammaproteobacteria bacterium | reverse complement strand
TCGCATCGCCGACTGGCTGCAGGCGGCCGGCGCCGCGCGGCTGATGGCCGGCAGTGACGCGCGCCTGGACCCGTTCATCGCGGGGATCGGTGGCCGAGTGGACTGCCTGCGACAGGAGCAGGACATGGAAACGGTTTCCGACCTGTTGTTCAATGCGGTGGATGCCGGACTCAGCCATTGTGAAGCGGCCATCGCCGAAACCGGCAGTCTGGTCATCGCTTCCTCGCCCGTACAGCCGCGCGCCATTTCGCTGGTGCCGCCGCTGCATGTGGCGTTGCTGCCGCGCAGCGCGCTGCTGGACGATGTGTCCACGCTGCTGGCCGGCTGTTCCGGTGGCCGCTTGCCGGCCAACCTGCTGCTGATTTCCGGTCCTTCCAAGTCGGCCGATATCGAACAGGTACTGGCCTATGGCGTGCACGGACCGAAGCGCCTGCTGACCGTGATCTACGATTGAAGGGAACCCCCTGCGCGCCGCGGCATCGAAGGCGGCGTGATTTGCGTTCACTCGATACCGGCGCTGTGCCATAATACGCGCCGTTTTTCCGACAATAACCAAAGGAATCCCCCATGAGTTTCTTCATCAGTGATGCGATGGCCCAGGCTGCACCGGCCGCGCAGGGCAACCCGATTGCCTCTTTCCTGCCGCTCATCCTGCTGTTCGTCGTGTTCTACTTCCTGCTGATCCGGCCCCAGCAGAAAAAGGCGAAGGAGCACAAGCAGATGGTCGAGAGCCTGAAAAAGGGCGACGAGATCGTGACCCAGGGCGGCATCCTCGGCAAGGTCACCCAGGTGGGTGAAACCTACCTGACCGTCGAAATCGCTGACGGCGTCGAGATCCGCGTGCAGAACCATGCCGTGGCGGCCGTGCTGCCCAAGGGCACGCTGAAGAACCTGTAACCCTGCTGGCGGACATCCATGCTCAATACCTACCCCCTGTGGAAGTACCTGTTGCTGATCGTGGTGCTGGTACTCAGTATCATCTATGCAGCGCCGAATCTGTACGGCGAGGATCCGGCGGTGCAGATCTCGCACCGTGTCAAGCTGATCGGTGACGGTGAGGTCAAGCACATCAAGGATACATTGACCAACCTTGGCATCCGCTACAAGTCGATCGAGCAGGGGCCGGGGCATGTCCTGGTACGCTTCGACAACGAGGAAGCGCAACTCAAGGCTGCTTCACAGCTGAAGGACGCGTTGCGCGCCGAGGATACCCGCTACAGCGTGGCGCTGAATCTGGCACCGGCCACGCCCGAATGGCTGCGCTCGATGAATGCGTTGCCGATGTATCTGGGGCTGGACCTGCGTGGCGGCGTGCACTTCCTGATGGAAGTGGACATGGATGCGGCGATCCAGAAGGCGTTGCAGCGCGTGTCATCGGAGGTGCGCGCCTTCCTGCGCGAGAACAAGGTACGCTACCGTACGGTCAACATCCAGAAGGACCGCCTGGTGATCCGTTTCGCCAGTCCGGAGGAGCGTGACAAGGCCCAGGCCCTGCTGGAAGAGGAATTCCGTGACTTCCTGTTCGATACCGATGACGACGGCCGCAGCTACTTCCTGCGCATGCGCTACAGCGAGAAGGCACTGAAGGAAGAAAAGGCCTCGGCGGTGAAGCAGAACATTTCAACCCTCAAGAACCGGGTCAACGAACTGGGTGTGGCCGAGCCGGTGATCCAGCAGCAGGGCGAGGAACGGGTCGTGGTCCAGCTGCCCGGCGTTCAGGACACGGTGCGTGCCAAGGAGATTCTCGGCGCCACCGCCACCCTCGAGTTTCGCCTGGTGCAGGGCTCGCTCGCCGAATGGAACGCGGCGGCCAACAGCGGCAAGATTCCGGTCAGCGCCAAGCTCTACAAGCGGTCCGACGGTTCGCCGATCCTGCTCAAAAGACGGGTGATCGTCACCGGCGACCAGATCGTCGGTGCGGCCTCCGGCTTCGACAGCCAGTCGGGTACACCCAATGTCTCGATCACATTGAACGGCAAGGGCGCCGACCGCATGAGCAAGGTGACCCGCGACAACATCGGCAAGCCGATGGCGGTGGTGTTCATCGAAGACAAGTACGAATACAAGGACATCGACGGCGAGAAGAAGCGCATCAAGAAGACCGAGGAGCGGGTGATCAATGTGGCCACCATTCGCGACCAGCTCTCCAAGCGTTTCCAGATCACCGGCCTCGACAGCACCCGCGAAGCCCGTGATCTGGCGCTGCTGCTGCGTGCCGGTGCCCTGCGCGCGCCGATGATCATCATCGAGGAACGCACCGTGGGTCCCAGCCTCGGCAAGGAGAACATCGACAAGGGCTTCAAGTCGGTGATCATCGGCTTTGTCGCCGTGCTGCTGTTCATGGCCGTGTATTACAAGGTGTTCGGCCTGATCGCCGACATTGCGCTGACCTTCAACCTGGTGATGCTGATCGCGGTGCTGTCGCTGTTGCAGGCAACGCTGACGCTGCCCGGCATCGCCGGCATCGTGCTCACCGTCGGCATGGCGGTGGATGCGAATGTGCTGATCTACGAGCGCATACGCGAGGAGCTGCGCAACGGCAACACGCCGCAGGCGGCCATTTATGCCGGCTACCAGAAGGCCTTTGGCACCATCGCCGATGCCAACATCACTACGCTGATCGCCGCGGTGATCCTGTTCAGTTTCGGCACCGGTCCGATCAAGGGCTTCGCGGTGACCCTGTCGATCGGCATCCTGACCTCCATGTTCACCGCGATCATGGGCACCCGCGCGCTGGTCAACCTGATCTACGGCCGCCGCCAGGTCAAGAAGCTGGCCATCTAGGGGAGAAAACGCATGAAACGACAATTCAACTTCATGGGCGGCCGCAAGATCGCCATGACCTTTTCCACGCTGTTGATCCTCATCTCCCTGGGCAGTCTGTTCACGCGCGGACTCAACGTGGGTATCGATTTTACCGGTGGCACGGTGATCGAACTGGGTTACCCGCAGACGGTCGATCTGCAGCCGATCCGCGATACGCTGGCCAAGGCCGGTTACGGCGATGCCATCGTCCAGCATTTTGGCAGCGCCAAGGAGGTGCTGGTGCGGCTGGCGCCCCGCGAGGGCCAGGACAAGGCCG
>JALSKD010000078.1 GCA_026989015.1 Gammaproteobacteria bacterium | reverse complement strand
GTATTTTCGCCACCTGTTGCAACAGCTCATCGACCGATTCACTTCGCAGCACGGCCAGGAAACGGCGCAGCAGCTTCAGGGTTACGACCTTTCCGACTGCGGACGCATCGTCTGGGGGCATGACTGACGCTGACACGCTTGCATCACCCCCTGTCGGGCATGATTGCCAGCCAGCGCATGAAACTCGAAGCCGCCATGGAAGGCCATATCGAGTCCGCCCACCACTCGAAACGCAAGGCCGCGCGTTTTCGCGCCGTCGATCTGCTGGCTGAAGTGGACCGGCAAGTGCGTGAGGCTGTGGAACGGATCGATCTTCGTTTCGACGAATGGCGGGACAAGATCGCGCAGCTTGCCGCACTTGCTGCTGCCACCAATGGTGGCATCGACCTGTCCCAGCCTTTGGACCGGGCGCATTTGAAGTCCATCTGGAGCAGCTTTGGTGAACGCGGGGAAGGCGCCAACATGTACCGCTATCTGAGCGCCGTGATGCCAGAGGCGGATCTGCTGTACCTGCTTGAAGACATCCTCAACAACATGGCAGGGCACAACAGCGATTGACAGCCCCGTTCGGCACTTGCCAGACAAAAAAAACCCCGGCCATCAAGGCCGGGGTAAAACCGTATACTGAGGGGGACTGGCTGGCTACCGGCAGAACCGGCCCTGGCGCAGTTGATACGGTACCATTGAGGAGGGTTACTTCCAGAACGGCTTGCGGAGTTCTTCCGCAACCCGTTCGCTGTCCAGCCCCATGTCCTGCAGCAGGTGCGCCGGCAATTGCGCCAGCTGCCTGCGCTGCTCATGGCGATCCATCCACAGCTGCACGCGCGCGGCGGTTTCCTGCAACCGATGCATGAACGAGGCGGACTCTTTTCTGAGGTCCAGAATCAAGGCGGTCATGGTCTTTCTCCCTGTCGTGTGGCGCGAAGCGCCGTGTGTTTTCGATGCTGGTATCTTAGACAAGCATCTGTCACTATAACAGTTACAGTACGAATAAAATTTTATAGGTACAGTTAATGCAAAAGGCGTCCGAAACCTCGAACAGTTCACGCAATCTGTACAAGTACGATCAGGTGTCGCGCTACATCATGGACCTGATCGATCAGGGCACACTGAAGCCCGGCGACCGGGCGCCTTCGCTGCGCAAATTGTCGAAATCCCTGAAGGTCAGCATCGCCACCGTCAACCAGGCCTACCTGACGCTGGAGGAAAAGGGCGTACTGAAAGCCCGACCGCAGTCGGGATTCTATGTCCATGCCGACCTGAACCGCGAGATCGCAACGCCCAAGCCGATCATCTCGACATGCCAACCGCGCAAGGTCCGTTTCGGCGAACTGTTCGAGGAGATCTTCGCCATTTCCAACGATCCGCACATTGCGCCTTTCGCCGCGGCGCGTCCGTCGATGGAGCTGATGCCGGCCAAGGCACTGATGCGCGAGACGCGCAGCGTCATCGCCCGCCATGCGCTGGAAAGCATGGACTACTGCTTTCCGCCTGGGCACGACAAGCTGCGCCAGCAGATCGCGCTGCGCTACACCGATCTGGGGCTGAATGTCCCCCCGGAAGAGATCATCATCACCAACGGCGCCACCGAGGGCCTGTCACTGGCCTTGCAGACGGTGGCCAAGCGCGGCGACATCATCGCGGTGGAATCGCCCACCTATTTCTCGGTGCTGCGGCTGATCGAGAAGATGGGCATGCTGGCGCTGGAGATCGACAGCGATCCGCAGACCGGTATCAGCCTGGATGCGCTGGAATTCGCCCTCGACACCATGGACATCACCGCGATGCTGCTGGTGCCCAACTTCAACAATCCGGCCGGTTCGCTGATGCCGTCGGCGCACAAGCGCGAGGTGGTGCGCCTGCTCGGGGAACGCGGAATTCCACTGATCGAGGACGATGTCTACGGCGACCTGTATTTTGGGGACGAACGGCCGGACATCTGCAAGTGTTACGACGAACAGGGCCTGGTGCTGTCGTCTTCATCGTTTTCCAAGACCCTGGCGCCGGGATTCCGCATGGGCTGGGTGACCGGAGGTCGCTTCCATGACCGGTTGCTGGAATGGAAACAGGCCACCTCGTCGGCCTCGCCGTCACTGCAGCAGCTGGCGGTAGCCGAATTCCTGCGCAGCGGCCAGTACGACCGTCATCTGGCGCGCCTGCGCAAGGCCTTTCGCGCCCAGGTGGAGAAGGCCCGTTTCATGATCGCCCGTCTGTTCCCGGAAGGCACCCGCATCTCCGACCCGCAGGGTGGCTTCGTGCTGTGGATCGAGTTGCCGCGCGGCACCAATTGCTTCGAGCTGTACAACGAGGCCTTGCAACAGGGCATCGGCATCACGCCCGGCATGCTGTTTTCTGCGACGCGCAAGTTCCGCAACTACATCCGCATCAATTGCGGTTTCCCGTGGAGCGAGGAGAACGAACGGGCGCTGGAGAAACTGGCGGAGATCGCCAAACGCCTGGCCGTTTGATGCGCGTCAATTGGCTGCCGTGCCGGCTGTGGTAGCTTGACCAGGAACCACCGAGAAAAGGAGACAACAATGATACCCGTCGACGAGTTTCGCGCTGAAAACAGGGAAATCCGCGACCTCTGCGAGATCCTCAACCTGGCGGTCAGCGAATACCGCCTGCAGAACAACGCCATACTCTGCGAACTGCTGGACCGCTTTCTGGCCCGGGTCAACGAGCACCTGACCCACGAGGACCGCTCGGTCTACCGCGACCTGCTCAAGCAGCACACCGAGGACGGCGACCGCATCGCCCAGAAATTCCTCGGCAACACCCAGGAACTCAAGCGCATCATCGGCGAATACCGCCGCGGCTGGTGCCGCAAGAACCACAGCGAGGAAGAGCACGAGCGCTATGCCCGGGAATCGCAGGAGATCTTCCGTCTGGTCTGCGACCGCCTCAACTTCGAGGAAGAGACCATCTTCCCGTTGTTCTCCAGATCCTGAGCCGGCTGCGGCGCGCTCAGGCCTCGGGCGTCCCCTGCCAGAGCATGTCGTAACCCACCTCGAAGGTGCTGTCGCAGTATTCGGCCAGCTTGGCGAAGCGCTCCTTGAACAGCGTGTCGGCATGGGAAGCCTCGTGCTGCTCGAAGGACTTCCAGTAGGTCACGATGACCAGGTCCCCCATGTTCTGCTGCACCCGCTTGCTCTTGTCGGTCTCCTCCATGACCGAGCCTTCATCGGAGATGAAGCCCGCATTGCGGTAGACCTGGCCGGCGATGAAGCCGCCGTTGTCGTCGCCGTAGTTCTCCTTGACCACCTGGCACATCTCGCCGAGCAGCAGCTCCACATCTTCGACGGTAACGCCTTCCTTCAGGTCGACGACATTGAACAGCATCTTGCAGCCGAACGGGATTTCTATGGATGTAAACATGGTTTCCTCCGTTGTTCTGTTGTCCACCGCCTATCCTTACCACAGCCCACCCCCGTGTCTACCCCTGCCTGCGCAGGGACATGGGCTCGCCGTGCTCGACAATCCGGGGCATCCCGGTGATACTGCACCGGCTGTCGAAGACCTGCCGATTCATGCCCAAGCACGCCCTGCCCGTCACCGATCTGCGCCCGATGGCCCGGTGCGACATCGACACCGTGATGGCCATCGAGACCCGAGTCTATGCGCACCCCTGGACCAAGGGCATCTTCGCCGACTGCCTGCGCGTCGGCTACGAATGCTGGATTGCCGAGTGCGACGGTGCCATTGCCGGTTACGGCGTCCTCTCGGTGGCCGCCGGAGAGAGCCATGTACTCAATCTGGCGGTGGACCGGCCGTTCCAGGGGCGTGGGCTCGGCCGCTTCTTGCTGGGCCACCTGCTGCAATGCGCTCGCCGGCTGGGCGCCGACACCGCGTTGCTCGAAGTGCGCCCGAGCAACCGATCCGCCATTGCATTGTATGAGGACAGCGGCTTCAACCTCATCGGCTGCCGCAAAAACTATTACCCCGGCGCCCAAGGCCGCGAGGACGCCCTGCTCTATGCCATCGACCTGGACACCCTGCAACATGAACCATGACTGAGCCGGCCGACGACCGACCTCTGGAGATCCTCCGCAAGCGCTTCGGCTACGACGATTTCCGTCACCGCCAGCGCGAGATCATCGACTGCCTGATGCGCGGCGAGGACGCGCTGGTACTGATGCCCACCGGTGGCGGCAAGTCCCTGTGCTACCAGATCCCGGCCATCGCCCGTGACGGTGTCGGCATCGTGGTGTCACCGTTGATCGCGCTGATGCAGGATCAGGTGGACGCGCTGGCCCAGAACGGCATCCGCGCCGCCTTCCTCAACTCCACACAGAATGCCGGAGAGCAGCAGGCCGTGCGTCAGGCCCTGCTGGCCGGCGACATCGATCTGCTCTATGTGGCGCCGGAACGGGTACTGACCGAGAACTTCCTCGGCCTGTTGTCGCGCGCACGCATCGCCCTGTTCGCCATCGACGAAGCCCATTGCGTCTCCCAGTGGGGCCATGACTTCCGCAAGGACTACCAGGGGCTGTCACGGCTGCACGAACTGTTCCCCGATGTGCCGCGCATCGCGCTGACCGCCACCGCCGACCGCCGTACCCGGGCCGAGATCGAACAGCAATTGCAGCTGCAACAGGCACGGAAATTCATTCACAGCTTCGACCGGCCCAACATCTTCTACCGCATCAGCGAGGGCAGCAACAACCGTCAGAGGCTGTGGGACTTTCTGGCCCGCGAGCACCCGGACGATGCCGGCATCGTCTACTGCCTGTCGCGCCGTCAGGTGGACGAGACCGCTGCCTGGTTGCGCCAGAAGGGGCGCAACGCGCTGCCCTACCATGCCGGACTGGACAAGGACACCCGCGCCGAACACCAGCGCCTGTTTCTGCAACAGGAGGGCGTCATCATCGTCGCCACCATCGCTTTCGGCATGGGCATCGACAAGCCGGATGTGCGCTTCGTTGCCCACCTCAACCTGCCGAAGAACATCGAGTCCTACTACCAGGAAACCGGCCGTGCCGGTCGCGACGGCGAGCCGGCCGATGCCTGGCTGGCCTATGGCCTGCAAGACATCATCACCCTGCGCCAGATGGCCCAGGACAGCGACGCCAGCGATACCCACAAACGCAGTCTGCATGCCAAGCTGGAAGCCATGCTGGGCCTCTGCGAGCAGGCCGGATGCCGTCGCCAGACCCTGCTCGCCTATTTCGGCGAGGAACTGCCGGAGCCCTGCGGCCATTGCGACAACTGCCTGTCCCCGCCGGAGCAGTGGGATGCCACCGAGGCCGCGCGCAAGGCACTCTCCTGTGTCTACCGCACCGGCCAGCGCTTCGGCGTCAACTACATCATCGATGTGCTGCTCGGCAAGGCACAGGAAAAAATCGTCCGCAACGGCCATGACCGCATCAGCACCTTCGGCATCGGCGGCGAGCTGAGCAGCCAGCAATGGCGCAGCCTGATGCGCCAGCTGATCGCACTGGGCTATCTGTACAGCGACGCCGACCGTTACGGCGCCATCCGTCTCGACCCGCGTTGCAAACCGCTGCTCTCCGGCCAGGAAACCCTGCATCTGCGCAAGCCCCCTGAGCGCCCGGCAAAGGCACCTTCTGGAACGCGTGACGGCAGCGCCGATGTACGCCTCGCCGACCGTCCACTGTTCGAGGCCCTGCGCGCCTGGCGCCGCAGCGAAGCCGAGGAACAAGGGGTGCCGCCCTATGTGATTCTCCACGACCGCAGCCTGCGCGAGCTCTGTGCCGACCGCCCATCGGACCTCGACGGCCTGGCACGCATCGGCGGCATCGGTGCCCGCAAGATCGACCGCTACGGCAAAGACCTGTTGGCGATCATCGCCCGGCATCCACTGGATCCGATCCTCGACAACGGGCTCAGCGATACCGTCAACACGACGCTGGCACTGCGCGCCGAGGGCCTGACGCCCGAGCAGATCGCCGAACGCCGCGACATCACCCTGTCCACCGTCTACAACCACATGGCGCGCGCCATCGAGGAGGGCGCACTGCAGCCGGAACAGGCGCTGGACCTGAGCGGCACAGAAATCGACACCGTCCGCGCCGCCATCGAACTGGCCATGACCGATGATGAATTCCGGATGAAAGCGGTACACGAGGCACTGGACGGGCGTTACGACTACGG
Organism: Gammaproteobacteria bacterium; assembly: GCA_026989015.1. Lineage (GTDB taxonomy): Bacteria > Pseudomonadota > Gammaproteobacteria > S144-22. The sequence goes on along the minus strand of JALSKD010000078.1, from coordinate 13,531 downwards.
CATACTGACCTGCATCAAGTCCAGCCTCAATTGAAGCCGGACAGGGCTTGAACGGACGGCCATCGCGTCCATATGGATCGGGTCGAATCTTTTCTACAGCAAGGCAGCAGTCATGGACTTCAGGACACCCAGCGCCAGCACACAGCAGGAGCAACCCGTATCAGGCTGCCGTTCTGAGCCTCTCTTGCGCCACGCGATACCGTCGACATCATCCCTCCCACCTTCAACGAGAAATCACCATGAATGCATCCTGTGACATCCTCATCATCGGCGGCGGCCCCGGCGGCACACCCGCCGCCATGGCCCTGGCCAGCCAGGGCAAGCGCGTCCTGCTGGTCGAGGCCGGACAAGGCCTGGGCGGCACCTGTCTGTTCGAGGGCTGTATTCCCTCCAAGATCATCCGCGAATCGGTACGCCGCCTGCGCGAGCTGCGCCAGGCGGGCGACTTCGGCCTCTGCCTGCCCACCCTCGACATCCGCATCAACTGGTCGGCGATCATGGAACGCAAGCTCGCGATACTGCAGCACCGCAGCCAGGCGGCCGTGCAGCGCACCCGGCAACTGCCCGGACTTGAACTGGTTTTTGGCAGCGCCCGTTTCCTGACACCGCATCGTGCGGAAGTCATCGATCGGGAAGGCCGGCGGCAAGAAATCGAATTCCAGCAAGCGTTGATCGCCACCGGTTCCGAGCCCAATACGCCACCGATCCCCGGCATCGATCTGGAACAGGTACTGGACAGCCAGAGCATTCTCGACATCGCGCGCATACCGCCCCGGCTGCTGATCATCGGCGGTGGACCGATCGGCGTCGAACTGGGCCAGATGTTCCATAGCCTGGGGTCCGAAGTGCGATTGCTTGAAGTGGCGCCGCGCATCCTCGGGCCGGTCGACGCCGAGTTGGCCGCGCGGCTGCAGCAACGGATGATCGCCGACGGCATCGAGCTGCACACCGGCGTGTCGGACATCCGCATCCGTCACACCGGCGGTGGTGTCATGGTCTTTTTCCGCGATGACCAGGACCAGGAGCAGCATCACTTCGCCACCCATGTGCTGCAGGTCACCGGACGCCACCCACGGGTCGAAGGCCTCGGACTCGAAAACACCGCCATCGAACACGACCGGCATGGCATCAAGGTCGACGAATGCTTGCGCACCGCCGAGCCGCACATCCACGCCGCCGGTGACGTACTGGGCCATCCGATGTTCGCGCACTGGGCCACCGCCCAGAGCCTGGCCGTGGCCCGGCACCTGCTTGGGCTTCCCGGCGGTTTCCCCTCGCCCGATCACAACAGCGCGGTCATCTTCAGCAGCCCGGAACTGGGCATGGCCGGCCTCACTGAAGAGCAGGCCCGCGAACGCGGCATCGAAGTCGGCGTGGCCCAATACGACTTCCGGCAGGATGCCCGGGCACAAATCCACGGCGACGCCGACGGCCTGCTGAAGATCCTGTATGAGCGAGACAGCCGCCGGATCATCGGTGTGCACGCGCTGGTCGAAGGCGCTGGTGAACTGATGGGCGAGGCCGCCGCCCTGATTCGCAGCGGGGTGCCGATCGAACGGCTGGCCAGCGCCATCCACCCGCATCCAACGCTGTCGGAATCCTTCACCGTCGCCGTGCGCACGGCCCTGGCGGCCCGGGGTCATGCCTCGGGTCAGGATCGGGGGGCACACTGATGGATCGCGCCCGTTTCCATGCCCTGTTGCGCGACATGCTGCTGGCGCGGGAGTTCGAGGAGCGCGCCGCCCGCGAATACACCGAGGGCCGGATTGCCGGTTTTCTGCACCTCTATCCAGGAGAGGAAGCGGTAGCGGTAGGCGTACTGCACGCCGCCGACGAAGCCGATTATGTGGTCAGCACCTACCGCGAGCATGTGCATGCCCTGGTCCGCGGACTCAGTGCCCGCAGCATCATGTCCGAACTGTTCGGGCGCCGCGACGGCTGCAGCGGCGGCATGGGCGGCTCCATGCACCTGTTCGATCGTGAACGGCGTTTCATGGGCGGTTATGCCATCGTCGGCGAAACCTATCCGGTGGCCATCGGCATCGCCTACGCCATTGCCCTGCGCCAGCTTCCCGAAGCCGTCATCTGCTTTTTCGGCGACGGCGCCGTCAATCAGGGCACCTTCCACGAATCACTGAACATGGCGGCGCTGTGGAAACTGCCGGTACTGTTCGTCTGTGAAAACAACCGATACCAGATCGGCACCGAAATCCATCGCCATTCCGCCGTCAGCGATGTCTATCGCCGCGCCTGCGCCCACGATATTCCGGCCCGCAAGGTCGACGGCATGGATGTGCTGGCCGTCCACGAGGCGACCCTTGAGGCACTGCGACGAATCCGCGCCGGCACCGGGCCCGAATTGCTGGAGATGAAGACCTATCGCTTCCGTGGGCACTCCATGGCCGACCCCGGCAGCTATCGCCCGCGCGCGGAGCTGGATGCCTACCGGCGGCTCGACCCGTTGCGCATCGCCGAACACCTGGCGGCACAGACCTATCCGGACCAGGCCCAGCTCGATGCCGTGGGCAAGGACCACATCGAGGCGTTCAGCGACCGGCTGCAACAACAGAACCTGATCACCCACGAGGAGCTGGACCGGCTGCGGCAGTCGGTGCAAGAGGAGATCGAGGACGCGGTGGCCTTTGCCGCCAGCAGCCCCGAGCCCGTACTGCAGGAGGCCTGGGATGCCCTCAACTGCAACCGCAACGGCGAGGTGATGATCTGATGAGCGAAACCCTGCTTTACCACCAGGCGCTCAACCGCGCCCTCGACGAAAGCATGGCCGCCGATGATTCGGTGTTCATCCTCGGCGAGGATGTCGGGCTCTACGGGGGCAGCTACCGGGTCACCGAAGGCCTGTACGCAAAATACGGCGAATGGCGGGTGCGCGACACACCGATCTCCGAAGGCAGCTTCACCGGCCTCGGCGTCGGCGCCGCGCTCACCGGCATGCGCCCGGTGGTCGAGATCATGACCATCAACTTCGCGCTGCTGGCACTGGACGCCATCGTCAACATGGCGACCAAGATTCCGTTCATGTCGGGCGGTCAATTCCCCATGCCGCTGGTGATCCGCACGCCAGGCGGTGTGGCGCGCCAACTGGCCGCCCAGCATTCACAACGACTGGAACAGATGCTGATGAATGTGCCCGGAATGCGCATCGCGGTGCCCTCCACACCCCAGGACGCCTATTGGCAACTGAAGCAGGCCATCCAGTCCGATGAAGCCATTTTCCTGCTCGAACACGAACTGCTGTATTTCAGCGAGGGAACGGTCGATACCCGGATGCCACCCCCGCCAATGCACCGCGCGCTGGTGCGGCGCGAGGGCGATGCCATCACCCTGCTGGCCTATTCACGAATGGTCCTGCTCGCCGAACAGGCCGCGCATCGGCTGGTCGAAATGGGCATCGATGCCGAAGTCATCGATCTGCGCAGCCTGCGCCCCATCGACTGGCGAACCTGCATCCAATCGGTGGGCAAGACCCATCATGCCCTGGTCATCGAGGAGGATCACCGCTTCTCCGGCGCCGGAGCCGAGATCGTCGCTCAGCTCACCGAGCACTGTTTCAACGACCTCGATGCCCCCGTCGGCCGTGTTGCCGGGCTGGACCTGCCCGCCCCCTACAACGGCCGGCTCGAAGCCCTGACCCTTCCCGATACCGACCGCATCGTCGACGCGGCCGTCCGGCTGCTGGAGGAATGACCCATGAGTCTGCACCCCGTACACATGCCCGGACTCTCCGACACCATGCAAAGTGGTCGATTGGTGCGCTGGCTCAAAAAGCCGGGGGACGCCGTGCACAAGGGCGAGGCGCTGGCGGAAATCGAGTCGGACAAGGCCATCATGGACCTGGAAGCCTTCGACGACGGATACCTTGCCGGACCGCTGGCCAAGGAAGAGGCCGATTACCCGGTAGGGGCCACCCTGGCCTGGATCAGCGACGAGGCGGACAGCCATCATGGCAACACCTTCACCGCCCCTTCCAAAGAACACCGTCCCGCTCCAGCCGAAACCGTTCCGTCGTCGCCGCCGGAGGTCCATGACGACTCCGGACTTCACCACCGCCAGAACGCGTCTCATGCCGGACCGACCGGCACCCCGGGCAGTGCCCCGGCATCGCCGCGGGCACGGGCCCTCGCCCGCGAACTGGGCATCGATCTCGGCCGGCTGCAGCCGGGTCCGGGCGGCATCATCAAAAGCCCACAGGTGATCGCGGCCGCCCTGCGCGGACCGGAGCCCGATCTGGATGCAGGGCCGCCCTGGCGCTACAAGCTGCTCACGCCGATGCGGCGCAGCATCGCCGACAACATGACCGCCACCCTGCATACCCCCTGCTTCCATGCCACTACGCGGCTGCATCTGGATGCCCTGAGCGATCAGGCCCGCACTGAAGGACAGTCACTGAGCCTGCTGCTGGCGCGGGCCCTGGCACTCAGCGTTGCACGGCACCCGGAATTCAATGCCGTGTGGACGCCACAGGGCCTGGCGGTGCGCCAGCGCGTCGATATCGGCATAGCGGTGGAACTCCCTGGCGGCCTGGTGACCCCGGTGGTCCGGGACATGGCGCAGCGTCCGTGGAAGACCCTGGAGAAAGACTGGCAGCGGCTCCGGCATCTGGCCCGTCAACAGCGCCTGCGCGCCGAGGATTACCTCGGTGCGACCGTCTATCTGTCCAACCTTGGCATGTTTCCCTCGGTGGAGCGTTTCCAGGCCCTGCTGCCACTGGGTGCCAGCGCCATACTCGCCATAGCGGCAGCGCGCGACGGTCAGGCCGAGGCCACCCTGACCGCCGATCACCGGGTGGTCTATGGCGCGGACGCCGCGCGTTTTCTGCAGACCCTGGGGGCGTGCGTCAAGGATCCGCAGGCCCTGATCCGGGCGTGAACATCCGGGCAGTCTGTCAAAGGCTGGCGCTGGGCCTGGCCATCGGTTTCATCGTCGGCTTTGGAGGCGGATTCCTCAGCCTCGGTGGCGGAACGCTTGCCATCCCGCTGCTTATGGGCTGGATCGGCCTGGATGCCTTCAAGGCCCGCGGCACGGCACTGATGGTGGCGCTGTTCTCCGCCGGCATGGGCAGTTATGTCTATGCCCGTGGCGGCCATGTGGACTGGCCCAGTGTCGCCCTGATCGCCATCCCCTCGATGATCGTCACCCCGGTGACCGCCAGCCTCACCGAAGGCTTCAGCAACCGCCGGCTGAAACAGTGCTTCGGGCTGGTGCTGATCTGCGGCGCCCTGGCCCTGTTTGCCCGTGACGAATGGGTCTCGGCCGAGCTGGTACCGCAGGAATGGAATGCAGGCTACCTGATCCTGGTCGGCATCGTCGAAGGGCTGGTGGCCGGCAGCGTCGGCATCAGCGGCGGACCGATCCTGGCGCCCGCGCTGGTACTCGGTCTCGGCATGTCGCAGCAACTGGCCCAGGGCTGCTCCCTGGCCGCCCGCCTGCCCGCCGTGGTCACCGGCCTGATCGAAAACCTCCGCCACCGCCATGTCTGCGTGTGGTGCGTCCCGGGGCTTGCCCTGGGCAGTCTGCCCGGCGCCTGGAGTGGTGGGCAACTGGCCCTGTGGCTGCCGGAGCCGCATCTTCGCCAGTTGTTTTCATTGCTGCTGGCGGTGCTCGGCCTGCGTTATCTGATTGCCCGCCACCGCGCCTAAAGGTCCGGCATTCATTGCATGCGGTGGCGGAACAGCCAGCCGGCCAGCGTCAGGGTGGTCAGTGCGATCGGCAGCATCGGCCAGAACTGGCCGGCCAGCAGTGCAAAGCCGTCACCTTCCAGGGTCACGCCACGCACGATCACCAGAAAATAGCGCAGCGGGTTGATGGTGGTCATCCACTGCACCGCCTCCGGCATGTTGGCGATGGGCGTGGTGAAGCCGGAGAGGATGACCGCCGGCACGATGAACAGAAAGGTGCCGAGTATCGCCTGTTGCTGGGTCAGCGCAATCGACGAGATCATCAGCCCGACCCCCACCGTCGCCAGCAAAAACAGCAGTATGCCCGTGTACAGTGCCGGCAGGCTGCCGCGCACTGGCACCTCGAAGAAATACACCATCAGCAACAGGATCAGCGTGGCTTCCAGCAGCCCGATGATGATGCCGGGCAACGATTTGCCGATCAATATCTCCAGTGGCCGCAGCGGCGTGACCAGCAACTGATCGAAGGTGCCCTGCTCACGCTCCCTCGCCACCGACAGCGCGGTGACCAGCAGCGTCACCACCAGCAGCAGCGAGCCGATGATGCCGGGCACGATGAACCAGCGTGATTGCAGGTTTTCGTTGTACCAGGCACGCACCGTCAGCTGCACCGGCGGCAAGGGCTGCCCGCGCCGCTGTTGCAGATCGCGGTTGAAGGCCAGCACCAGTTCGCGGACATAGTTGAGCGCGGTCATCGCGGTATTCGAATTGCGTCCGTCCACGATTACCTGCAGCGGTGCGCTTCGGCCCTGCAGGACGCGACTGCTGAAATCGGGACCGAAGCGCAGCACCATCAGCACCTGCCGGTTGTTGATCGCCGGCGCCACCTGATCGTCCGCACCCAGGCGCTGGCGGATCGAGAAATGGGGCGAGCCCTCGAAACGGGCAACCAGTTCCCTCGACACGCTGCCGCCATCAGGGTTGTAGATGGCGATGGGCACATCGTCGAGGTCATAGCTGGCGGCAAAGCCGAAGATGAACAGCTGCAGTATCGGCGGCACGATGATGATGATCCGGCTGCGCCGGTCGCGCAGCAACGCGAGGAATTCCTTGCGCGCCAGAGCCAATATATGCCACGGATTCATGCCTGGCCTCAATCCAGTCGCTTGCGGGATTTGCGTACGACCGCAACGGTCAGCACGACCAGCATCAACAGCATGGCCGCGCCATTGGCCAGCAGCACCGGCCATACCGGGCCGGCCAGGAACAGCGTCTGCAGCATGGCCACAAAATAGCGAGCCGGCACCAGATAGGTCAGGGTCTGCACCCATTGCGGCATCGAGTGGATGTCGAACAGGAAACCGGAGAGCAGAAAACTGGGCAGAAAACTCACCACCAGTGCCACCTGTCCGGCAAGGAACTGGTTGCGGGTGACGATGGAAATCAGCAGCCCGATGGCCAGCGACAGCAGCATGAACAGCGCCGAACTGCCGGCCAGCAGCCACAACGGGCTGCGCAGCGGCACATCGAACAGCAACAGGGCCATGGCCACGCTGAGCAGCATGCCACCCATGCCGAGCAGGAAATAGGGCACCAGCTTGCCGAACAGCATCTCCGCCATGTGCAGCGGCGTCACCAGCAGCGCTTCCATGGTGCCCCGCTCCCATTCCCTTGCCACCACCATCGCCGTGAGCAGGGAACCGATCATGGTCATGATGATGGCGATCAGCCCCGGCACCAGAAACAGCCGGCTGGATACGGCCGGGTTGAACCAGATCCGCTGTTCCAGGGCAACCGGCAGCGTCAGCGGTCGGCCACGCGCCCCGGCCACATGCTGCAGCCATGCCAGCCAGGTGCCCTGGATGTAACCGCGGGTGATATTCGCCTGGTTGGAGTCCACGCCATTGACGAATACCCCGATCGGTGCCGTATCGCCGCGCAGCGCACGTCTGGAGAAATCGTTGCGCAGCCACAGCACCCCGTCGATGCGGCGTTCGGCCAGGGCCTGCTGAGCCTGCTGGATCGAGCCATAGCGCCGGGGCGCGAAGAACTCGGAACGCTCGAAGGCGCCGGCCAGTGACTGGGTGGTGGTATCCGGCTGCTCGATCACGATGCCCAGCGGGATCGAGCGGGCATCCAGCGACACCCCGTATCCGAACAGCAGCAACAACACCACCGGCATCACGAAGGCGATGGATATGCTCGACGGGTCGCGCAGAATCTGCAGGCTTTCCTTGCGGATCATCCCCAGCAGGCGGCGACCGCGCGGCGTCATGCCACCGCCTCCCGCGCCGCGCGCTCATGGGCTTCCACCAGATGAATGAAGGCGTCCTCCATGGTCGGATCCGGCAGGGCTTCACTGCGCGCCCGTGCCTTCATCTCCGCCGGCGTGCCCTCGGCCAGCACCTGCCCCTCTGCCATGATCACCAGACGGTCGCAGTAGTTGGCTTCCTCCATGAAATGGGTGGTCACCAGCACCGTCACCCCGGCTTCGGCCAGCGCATTGGTACGCGCCCAGAACTCGCGCCGTGCCAGCGGATCGACACCCGAGGTCGGTTCATCTAGGAACAGGATCTCCGGCTGGTGCATCAGCGCCGCCGCAAACGACAGGCGTTGCTTGAACCCCAGCGGCAGCAAGCCGGCATTGACCGGCCGATAGGCTTCCAGCTCAAAGGCATCGATCGCCCAGTCCACCCGTTCCGACTGGCGGCGGCCGCGCAAGCCGTAGGCGCTGGCGAAGAAACGCAGGTTCTGCTGCACCGACAGATCGCCGTAGAGCGAAAATTTCTGCGCCATGTAGCCGATGCGACGTCGCGCCTCGGCCCGCGCCACGCGCAGATCCAGGCCGGCCACCGACAGCTCGCCGTCCGAAGCCGGCAACAACCCGCAGAGCATACGGAAGGTGGTGGTCTTGCCGGCACCATTGGCGCCGAGCAGGCCGAAGACCTCCCCCCGGCGGACGCTGAAGCTGACCCCGTTGACGGCAATGAAGTCGCCAAAACGGCGCGTAAGCTGGCGCACCCGGATGACTTCGTCGTCGGAATGACCGGACAGCGGGGCCAGCAGGTCGCCCAGAGCCGGTGCCGGTTGGCCCCGGGGCTTGAGGCGGGCGACAAACGCATCCTCGAAGCGCGGTTGCGCCGGCTGCAGGCTCAGGCCAAGCTGGGTACGGAGCAGGGTTTCCGCATCCGTGGAGGCCTCGGTGACCACGCGCAGGGTTTCCCCCTCCGCCAGCGCATCGATTACCCCGGGGGTCTGTTCCAGTTCCTGCTGCAGGCGGCGCTGTGACCGGCCTTCACCGCGCACCTGGAATACCCGACCCCGCAACGGCTCGCTGAAGTCGGCCGGCGGACCCTGCCCCAGCAGGCGGCCCTGATGCAGCAGCAACACTTCATCGCAGCGATCGGCCTCATCCAGATAGGCGGTACTGAGCAGCACGGTCATGCCGAGATCACGCACCTGGCCGTAGACGATATGCCACAGTTCGCGCCGCGACAGGGGATCGACGCCCACCGTCGGTTCATCCAGCAACAACAGACGTGGCGCCCGCAACAGCGCGCAGGCCAGACCCAGCTTCTGCTTCATGCCGCCGGAGAGCTTGCCGGCCAGCCGCCCGGTGAACGGGGCCAGGCCGGTCATCTCCATCAGTGCGTCGTAGCGCTCCGGACGGACTTCCGGTTCCAGCCCCTGAAGGTCGGCATAGAGGTCCAGGTTTTCCTGTACGCTGAGGTCTTCATAGAGGCCAAAACGCTGCGGCATGTAGCCCACCGCCGATTGCACTGCCTGGGGCCGTGCGCGGGCGTCGATACCGAGCACATGGATGCTGCCCGATGTCGGCCGCAACAGTCCACAGGCAAGCCGCATCAGGCTGGTCTTGCCCGCGCCGTCGGGGCCGATCAGCCCGCAGACACGCCCCGGTGCCAGGGAAAAATCCACGGCATCCAGCGCCCGCAGCCGATCACGCCCGCGCGCGAACTCGAGGCTCACCTGGCTGAAGCGGAGCGGGCTGTCGTCGTTCATGGCCAGCTGAGCGGGGTCAGAACCGTTCAGCTCGCGCCACAGGGCGCTTTCCGGTCCTCAGCGGCGGAAGCCTTGAGGTCGATCTCCACCGTCACCGGCATGCCGAGACGCAGCTCACCGTCGGGGTTGCAGACGAACACCCGCAACGGATAGACCAGACGGGTGCGCAGTTCCGGGGTTTGCACCGTCTTCGGGGTGAACTCGGCAGTCGGCGAGATATAGCCGACCCAGCCGCGGTAACGCTTGTCCGGGTAGCTGTCGGAGGTGATCCAGGCCGCGGCGCCGGGTTTTACCTGGCCCAGCAGCGTCTCCGGAAGATAGGCCCGCACCCATACCGGGTCCAGCAATGCCAGGGTCAGCACCGGAGTTTGCGGAAAGGCCATGTCCCCCGGTTCCAGGATGCGGTTGCGGATGATGCCGTCATCCGGCGCATACAGGCTGGCGTTGGCCAGCTGGCGGCGTACCTGCTCGCGGGCGGCAATACGCGCCGCCAGCTGCGCCCGTGCCGCGGCAATGTCCTCGTCACGGGGCCCGGCCTTGATCAGCGCAAGACTGGCCTCGACCGCGCGCAGCCGGGCTTCCGCGGCCTCGGCAAGCGAACGCGCCTGCTCCTCGTCCTGGGGAGAGGCCAGTTTCTGTTCGAGCAGGCGCTTGATGCGCCGGTGGCTGTCGCGCGCCGATGTGGCCTGCGCCTGCGCCGCCTCCAGATCGGCCTCGGCCTTGCGGATTTCCTCGGGCCGACTGCCAGCCTCGAGCCGCGCCAGCTGCTGTCTTTGGGCCTCCATCGCCGCCTCGGCCTCGGCCAGCCGCGCTTCGAGCAGCCGGGTATCCAGCAGCGCCAGGCGTTGTCCCTTGCGCACCCGGTCACCCTCCTGTACACGGATTTCGCGTATCCGTTCGCTGCCGTTGAAGGCCAGTTGCACTTCGCGTATATCGACATTGCCGTAGAGGGTCAGGCGATCCGCCTCGGTGACCGCTTCATGAGGCAGCGCGCGGTATCCGAAATACAGCGCCAGTACCACCGCCGCCAACACCAGGGGTAGTATCCGTTTTTTCATGGTTCATCCTCGCGCGATCAGGGCGCGTTCCGGTATGGGTTCGAAGGCCCGGAGACAGCCCGCGGCCGAATCGACACTATACGCCGGTTGGGCGCGTCAGCAGATGAGGAAAATCAAGGAGGGGCAGTGCTGGCCCGGGTCAGCCGACGCACCAAGCGGTGGGGCGGCGCAGCCCGGCCAGCTGACAGCCCTGCTGCATGTATCCGTGGGGAAAGAGTTCGAACAGCCGCTTCCTGGCTGCCTTCTTGTCCAGCCCGCGGGATACCAGGTACTGCGTGGCTTCGCGCACATCGGGCGTCACATGGTGTTCGAAATAATGCTCACGCATGAACAGCAACAGGTCCAGCAGTTCCTCGCTGAATTCCAGACCCTCCCATTCGGCGGCCAGCTGACGTGCCAGTTCGGGGGTCCAGTCGTCGGGGTTCTGGATGAAGCCGTCGCTGCAGCGTTCGATGGAGGTGACCTGTTGCGTGCGCATGCTGTATCCGGGTGTGTGCTGAACTTACCCGTCCACTATAGCGAAACCGGACCGCGCGGACACCCGCCCGCAGGGGATAAGGGCCTATCCCGCCCGGGAGGGTGCCAGCAACCGCTCCAGCGCCCGGCTGTCGAAGCCGTGGTGCGCATAGCCGCGGCGCAGATGGTTGGCGTAGACCTCTGTCGGCCGGTACCGGTCGGTGAGCCGGTCCGGGTGGGCGACATAGGCCTGGCACAGGCGCCATCCGCGCTGCTCGCCGAGAAATGGCAGGGCCACCCTCAGGTAGTGGTCGGGGGTGCCTTCGCAAGCGTCCAGCACCCCGATCTGTTGCGGCTCAAGCTTCCATGCGACCGCCGGACAGCGGGCATGACCGCCTGCCCAGCCCAGATTGGCACAGGCACTGCCGCCGCCCTGGGCGTGCTTGTTGAAACGCAGGACAAAGCCGGGCACCGCGCCGCGTTCCAGCGCCAGCGGTGTGCCCACCCGCGCCGACAGACGGTCGGGACACAGGTTGGAGCCATAGGCCAGCACCCATTGCGCGTCTTCGGCGCGTTCCAGACGCTGACGCCGGTAATCGCCGTGCCCAATGAGCCGTCCCCCGGCTTTCCGGTTGTAGCGGTAGACGAACACGCGCTCGTGACGGCCGTCTGCGAGGTAACGGACCGTTTCCTGCTGCCGCCGGTAGAGGGCCTTGCCGGGCGCTTGCGGCGTCCAGCCCTCGATCCGGTCCAGCTGGCGCAGGGTGAAGCCGTCGACCTCATAGACTTCGCCGACCACGCTGCCCGGTCCGGCGGTCAGGGCCGGGTAACGGCCCAGATCGTACAGGCGACCACGGATCAATGCCGGTCCCAGCGAGCGGCTGGATTCCAGCACCGGGTGACGCATTTCTCCCGGCAGCAGACTGCCATAGACAAAAACCCGGGCCGGCATCGGCATCAGCCTCCCAGCGCTTCGATCTGCTCGCTCAGCGCGAACCATTCGTCTTCGGCGGCTTCGAGCTGCTGACTCAGCCGAGCCTGCTCGTACATCAAATCCTGCAGCTCCTGCTTGTGCTCCGCGTCATAGAGGCTGCCGTCGGCCATCCGCTCCTCGATGGCCTGCTTGCGGGCGCCGAGCTTGTCCATCTCCCGCTCCAGGCGCTTCTGCCGGTTGACCAGCGGCTGGCGTTGCCTGCGCTGCCCGGCTTCGTTCTGACGGCGCTGTTTTCGGTTTTCGGGGTCCGCTGCGCCATCGCTTTTGTCGGCCGGCACCGTGCCTTCCGGACGGCTGCGCCGCTCCGCCAGCCAGCGCGGGTAGGCATCGATGTCCTCACCGAAATCCCGTACCCGTCCCTGATCCACCAGCAGCAGCGCATCGCAGACGCTGCGCAGCAGGTGCCGATCGTGGGAGACCAGGATTACGGTGCCGGCAAAGCCCTGCAGCGCCTGGTTGAGCGCCAGACGCATTTCCAGATCGAGGTGGTTGGTCGGCTCGTCGAGCAGCAGCAGATTGGGCTTCTGCCAGATCAGCAGCGCCAGCACCAGCCGAGCCTTTTCTCCGCCGGAAAACGGGCCGACCGGCTCCAGAACCCGGTCACCCTGGAAATTGAATCCACCCAGATAGGCGCGCAGCTCCTTTTCACTGGCCTGCGGGTCGATGCGCTGCAGATGGCGCAGCGGGGAGGCCTCGGCGTCCAGCTGTTCCAGTTGATGCTGGGCGAAATAGCCAACCCGCAGATCCTTCGCCCGTTCGATCTGCCCCGTCAGCGGATCGATCTCAGCGGCGATGAGCTTGATCAGCGTCGATTTGCCGGCGCCATTGAGGCCCAGCAGGCCGATGCGTTCCCCCGGCAGCAGGGTCAGGCTGACCGACTCCAGTACGCGCGTGTCGCCATAGCCGGCATCCACCCTGTCGATGCGCATCAGCGTGTTCGGCAGTCGCTCCGGCTCGGCGAACTCGAAATGAAACGGCGAATCCACATGGGCCGGCGCGATCAGCGCCATGCGTTCCAGTGCCTTGACCCGGCTTTGTGCCTGCCGCGCCTTGGTGGCCTTGGCCTTGAAGCGGTCGATGAAACGCTGCATGTGGGCGATGGCCTGCTGCTGCCGCTGATAGCTGGCCTGCTGCTGGGCCAGCCGTTCGGCGCGCATGCGTTCGAAATCGGAATAGGTGCCGCTGTACAGGTCCAGCCGCTGCTGCTCCACATGGGCGATGCGGGTCACCACCGCGTCGAGAAAATCCCGGTCGTGGGAGATCATCATCAGCGCGCCGTCATAGGCCTTGAGCCACTGTTCGAGCCAGATCACCGCATCCAGATCCAGATGGTTGGTCGGCTCGTCGAGCAGCAACAGATCGGAACG
>JALSKD010000077.1 GCA_026989015.1 Gammaproteobacteria bacterium | reverse complement strand
GAGCGCTGGACGCACCCTGTGCAAAACTGGAATCTGACCTTGTCACAACTGGCGATACATTTTGACGGAAGACTGGGGAAACATATCGCTCTGTGAAATCACCTGACACAGAGTTTTGAACACCCTCCCGTGCAAAACTGGAACCTGACCTTGTCACAACTGGCGATACATTTTGACGGAAGACTGGAGAAACATATCGCTCTGTGAAATCACCTGACACAGAGTTTTGAACACCCTCGATCTAAGTTGACGGCGAATTAATGCTGCCACAGCATCATTCGCAAGTAACGCCCCTATAACAAAACGATTACAAGCTTGCTGGCGATCGTAAAACTCATCTATAAGCTCCTTGTCTATCCCCCGACGACAAAGCATAAACAACAGATCCAGATCCTCCTGCTTTCTTGTGGAAAGGTCTAAGAAATTAAACTTTACAACTTCTTCATTGGTTACTTGACCTGATACAGTGACCCTATGAACCTCCCATGTCACCCCATTTGTCAAAATTGCCCACTTGATACCTTCCTTGGCTGCATAATCAACCACCTGCCTGAGATGGTTTTGCCTCAAATCCAAGCCAACCGCTTTTACTTCTATCAAATATTGTATTTTTCCATCGGTTTTTACCGCCAAATCGACAAAAGTACCTTTTATAGCATGCTCACGGGTTACTTCTGTATACTTATCCATGCCAAAAACCTGCTCAAGCATATCAGTGACAATAACCACCGTATCCGCCTCATTCACATCCCTAGATCGAGCATCCATGAGTATTTTCTGAAACTTAGGCACTTGCTCTTTCAGTCGTTGCGCTACTTTTGCAGGTATCTTCATTATTGCCTCCATGACAATTTCATATGTAAATGCCTTAATTCTGCACAGAATTAACTACAACTTCTAGCCGAGGATAATCTCGAACTGGCTTAAATCGGGTTAGACCTCCGCTTTCACTTTCAACTCTACACGATTGGGAAAGCGGTTCTCTTTGCCCCGGCCATCCCCTACAATCGGCGCATCGATCACGATTCTCGCGCTCATGTCCTTCGATCCTGCCACCGGTGAATTCGACTACCCCGAATGGGAGCTGCAGCCAGTACTGGCGGATCTGGAGCCGCTGATCGGCGCCGACAACCTGTTGCACCGGCCTTCCGAGCTGATCCCCTATGAATGCGACGGGCTCTCCGCCTACCGCAAGACCCCGAAGCTGGTGGCACTGCCGGAGACCGTCGCGCAGTGTCAGGCGCTGGTTCGCTACTGCCGCGAGCACGATATCCCGCTGATCGCCCGCGGCGCCGGCACCGGGCTGGCCGGCGGGGTGCTGCCGGTGGAGCAGGCCATCGTCATGAGCCTGGCTCGCTTCAACCGCATCCGGCGCATCGATCCGTTACAGCGCATCGCGGTAGTGGAACCGGGTGTGCGCAATCTGGCGGTGACCGAAGCGGCAGCCGAACACGGCCTCTATTACGCGCCGGATCCGTCCTCGCAGATCGCCTGTTCCATCGGCGGCAATGTGGCGGAGAACTCCGGCGGTGTGCACAGCCTCAAGTACGGGCTGACGGTCAACAATGTGCAAGGCCTCAAGATCATCGATGGCGACGGCGAACTGCTGGAGATCGGCGGCGGCGAATGCCTCGATGCCCCCGGCTACGACCTGTTGGCGCTGATGCACGGTTCGGAAGGCCTGCTGGGCGTGATCGTCGAGATCACGCTGAAACTGACGCCAAAACCCCAGGCTGCCCAGGTCCTGCTCGCCGCTTTCGACGACCTGGCCGATGCCGGGCGCGCGGTGCGCGACATCATCTCCAGCGGCATCATCCCCGCCGGACTGGAGATGATGGACCGGCTGGCGATTCAGGCCGCCGAGGATTTCGTACACGCCGACTACCCGCTGGCGGAAGCGCTGCTGCTCTGCGAACTGGACGGTTCCGAGGCCGAGATTGCCGCGCAGATGGCCCGCGTGCGCGAGATTCTCGAACACTGCAACGCCCATTCGGTGCGCGTATCGCGCGACGATGCGGAACGCGCCCTGCTGTGGGCGGGCCGCAAGGCAGCATTTCCGGCCGTGGGCCGCATCTCGCCCGATTACTACTGCATGGACGGCACCATCCCGCGCCATGCCCTGCCCGAAGTGCTGCAACGCATCAGCCGGTTCTCCGAACGCTATGGCCTGCGGGTGGCCAATGTGTTCCATGCCGGTGACGGCAACCTGCACCCGCTGATCCTCTATGACGCCAATCTCGATGGCGATCTGGAGAAGGCCGAGGCCTTCGGCAGCGACATTCTCGAGCTGTGCGTGGACATGGGCGGCACCATCACCGGCGAACACGGCGTCGGGGTGGAGAAGCTCGGCCCCATGTGCCACCAGTTCCATGGGCACGAGCTGGCACAGTTCTACCGCATCAAGGCCGAACTGGACCCGGCCGGCATCCTCAACCCCGGCAAGGCCATTCCCAGTCTGCACCGTTGCGCGGAACTGGGTGCCATGCATGTGCACCACGGACAGCTGCCCCACCCCGAACTCGAGCGCTTCTGAGATGGCTTTCGACATGCAGGCGGGTGCCTTCAGCTTTGCCGACTGGGACCGAGACGCGCTGCGCCGCGATCTGGCCGCCTTGCTACCCGAATCCGCCATCCTGCACCGCGATTCGGAGCTGACACCCTACGAATGCGACGGACTCTCCTCTCTGCGCCAGCGGCCCCGGCTGGTGCTGCTGCCCGACCGGGTGGAACAGGTCCAGGCCATCGTCCGCCTATGCCGTGAGCGCGGTATTCCTCTGGTGGCCCGTGGCGCCGGTACCGGCATCACCGGTGGCGCCAAACCCGACCGGCATTCGGTGCTGCTGTCGCTGGCGCGCTTCAACCGCATCCGGCGCATCGATCCGGTGCAACGCATCGCGGTGATCGAACCCGGTGTACGCAACCTGGCGGTCAGCGAAGCGGCGGCGGAACACGGCCTGTTCTACGCGCCGGACCCGTCCTCGCAGATCGCCTGCTCCATCGGCGGCAATGTGGCGGAGAATTCCGGCGGTGTGCACTGCCTCAAATACGGACTGACGGTGCACAATGTGCTCGGCCTGAAAATCATCGACGCCGACGGCGATCTGATCGAGATCGGCGGCGGCGAATGC
>JALSKD010000076.1 GCA_026989015.1 Gammaproteobacteria bacterium | reverse complement strand
CGGACGAAGGGCGTAACGACATGGGTGGTATAGTAATGTATTGCCTCACCCTCCGACAGCTCACCCTCCGCCATGACCCGTTTCCTGCTTCTGTTTCTGCTGTTTGCCGCCACCTCTGCCCACGCCGCCTCGCCCCGGGTGCTGACCTCGATCCGTCCGCTGCAACTGATCGCCAACGAACTGATGCAGGGCGTCGGCGAGGCCGATGTGTTGCTCGACAGCCGGCAATCGCCCCACCATTTCCAGCTGCGCCCGTCCCAGCTCGAAAAGCTCCAAAGGACGGACCTGCTGATCTGGATCAGCGACGACTTCGAGACCGGACTGGCCCGGCTCGGCAACAGCCTGCCCGCCGGGGCCAGTCGGCTGCAGCTGCTGCCCCTGTTGCACCCCGAAGACGCCCATGAAGACACTCTATCGGAACAAGGCGGCGAGGAGGGCGATGACCACGAGCATGCGCACGAAGGCAACGCCCATCTGTGGTTGTCACCACGCGATGACATCCGCATCGCCGGCATCATCGCCGAGCGGCTGAGCCGGCTCGACCCGGATCATGCCGGCGACTATGCCCGCAACCGCGCGCGGCTGGTGCAGCGACTCGAGGACTGGCAGAACACAACCCGCGCCCGCCTGCAACAGGCGCGACTCCGCTACCTGCTCGATCACCCCT
Source organism: Gammaproteobacteria bacterium (assembly GCA_026989015.1). Taxonomy (GTDB): domain Bacteria; phylum Pseudomonadota; class Gammaproteobacteria; genus S144-22. The sequence continues at coordinate 2,465 of JALSKD010000076.1, read as the reverse complement.
TCCTTGGCGGTTTTGAACAGGATCTCGGTATCCGGGCCATCGGCAGCCTGGCCGGCGCCAATGCCCGCGAAGGCAGCCTCAGGCGTCTGCGCCAGCTGACCCGACAGCTCCGGCAGACGCCCGCGCGCTGCCTGTTCAGCGCCGAATGGCCCGCGGACCGCCTCAGCCGCCAGCTGGCCCGCCAGTTCGGACTCAAGCTGATCTGGCTGCCGGTGCTCGACCCCGACCGGCGCGCCGCGTCCATCGTTGACCTGCTTGACGGCATTGCCCGCCGCATGCTCGACTGCGCAAAAGCATAAAACCCCTCTATCGCGCCATAGACAAATCGGCTTGCGGCTGGACCGGGCGGGGTTTACCCTGCCGGATCAGGTTTTTTGCCCGCCCGCTGTCGGCGGCGCCCGATTCATCCATTCCGGAGGACCCCCGATGATCAGACCGATTGGCTCCGACGAGCTGCATCCGCTGTATGTGTACGACCCGATTGAACACGAGAAACTGAGCCACGAGGCTGAGAGCCTGCCCTCGGTGGTCATCAGCTCCCAGGCCGCCGGCAACGCGGTGATGATGGGCGGCGGCTACTTCAGCCCGCTCAAGGGCTACATGAATGTCGCCGACGCCATGGGCGCCGCGGAAAAGATGACCCTCACTGACGGCTCCTTCTTCCCGGTACCGGTGCTGTGCCTGCTGGAGAGCGACGAGGCCATCAAGGGCGCCGACCGCATCGCCCTGCGCGACCCCAATGTCGAAGGCAACCCGGTGATCGCGGTGATGGATGTCGAGAATATCGAAACCGTCAGCGACGCGCAGATGGAGACCATGACCCAGAAGGTCTACCGCACCACCGATTCCGAGCACCCCGGCGTCGCCGCCTTCAACAGCCAGGGCCGGATCGCCGTCTCCGGCCCGATCCAGGTACTCAACTTCAGCTACTTCATCACCGAGTTCCCGGACACCTTCCGCACCGCGGTGGAGATTCGCAACGAGATCAAGGAACGCGGCTGGAACAAGGTCGTCGCCTTCCAGACCCGCAACCCGATGCACCTCGCTCACGAGGAACTCTGCCACATGGCCATGGAACGCACCGGCGCCGACGGCCTGGTCATCCACATGCTGCTGGGCAAGCTGAAGCCGGGCGACATCCCCGCCCCGGTGCGTGACGCCGCCATCCGCAAGATGGTCGAGCTCTACTTCCCGCCCAACAGCGCCATGGTCACCGGCTATGGCTTCGACATGCTCTACGCCGGCCCGCGCGAAGCCGTGCTGCACGCCTACTTCCGCCAGAACATGGGCGCCACCCACTTCATCGTCGGCCGCGATCACGCCGGCGTGGGCGACTACTACGGCGCCTTCGACGCCCAGACCATCTTCGATGAGGAAGTACCCCCAGGCGCGCTGGACATCGAAATCTTCCGCGCCGACCACACCGCCTGGTCGAAGAAACTCAACAAGGTGGTGATGATGTCCGAAGCCCCGGACCACACCAAGGACGACTTCATCCTGCTCTCCGGCACCAAGGTACGCGAGATGCTCGGCCGCGGCGAAGCCCCGCCCAAGGAGTTCTCCCGCCCCGAGGTCGCCAAGATCCTCATCGACTACTACCAGTCGCTGAACAACTGATCTGGAGCAACGGGAAACCCCACGGAAAAGGGCGGCTCTGTCGCCCTTTTTTGTTAGACTCCACCCAGCTTTCGCATTTCCGGAACCCCGGCATGAACGACATCGACGACCTCAAGGCCTTCACCGCCGACGACATGAAGCGCGTCAATGCCGTCATCGAAGACCACCTGCGCTCCGATGTCGTGCTCATCAACCAACTCGCCGCCCACATCATCCACAGCGGCGGCAAACGCCTGAGACCGATGCTGGTCATGCTCGCCGCGCGCGCCTGCGGCTACAATGACTCGGCCGGGCACGATGCCCTGCTGGCCGCCACCATCGAATTCATCCACACCGCCACCCTGCTGCACGACGATGTGGTCGACGAATCGGAAATGCGCCGCGGCCAGCAGACCGCCAGCTCGATCTGGGGCAACGAGGCGGCCGTGCTGGTCGGCGACTATCTCTACTCCCGCGCCTTCCAGATGATGGTGCAGGCCCGGTCGCTGCCGATCATGAACCTGCTGGCCGACACCACCAACACCATCGCCCAGGGCGAGGTGATGCAGCTGCTCAACATCAACGACCCGGACACCAGCGAGGAACGCTACCACCAGGTCATCTACAGCAAGACTGCCTGCCTGTTCGAGGCCGCGGCACGCATCGGCGGCATCCTCACCGAAGCCGGTGAAGGCACCGAACAGGCCCTGGCCGACTACGGCAAGCACCTCGGCATCGCCTTCCAGCTGGTGGACGACGCCCTCGACTATGAAGCCGACAGCGAGGAACTGGGCAAGAATGTCGGCGACGACCTCGCCGAAGGCAAACCCACCCTGCCGCTGATCCATGCCCTGGAACAGGGCAACGAT
>JALSKD010000075.1 GCA_026989015.1 Gammaproteobacteria bacterium | reverse complement strand
CGACAGGATCCGCATGCTGCTCGGCACCCCGATGCTGCACCGTTTCATCACCCAGGCCTATCACCGGGACAACGACTGGTCCTGCGAGCTGGTCAGCCGCATTTCGGCCATCGTCGGCCGCTGCGTGCCGGAGCTGGAGGAGGTCAGCATCGATGAATACCATGCCGAGGCGGTCACCGACGCGCTGGGCGAAGGCGAACACATCCGCATCGGCGACCTGCTGCACGATTCCTGGCAGCGAGATCGCCAGATCCGCTGCATCGTGCTGCTGCTGCAGCGCGGCGATGAAGACATTCTGTTGCCGGGACCCGAGACCGGAGTACAGCCCGGCGACCGGTTGCTGGTCTGTGCCGGCCGCGGCGGGCTGCGCCGCCTCTACTGGAACATGCAGAACGCCGGCATCCTCAGCTATGTGCGCACCGGAGAGGTGCGCACGCACGGCTGGCTGTGGAGCAAGCTGTTCCGCAACGGGAGCGGCAACGGCCACTGAAGCGGCGGCCGCCGATGCCGGTCAGCCGCTGACCGGCACCTCCTTCCATTCGTTGCCGGCATCGACCTCATGGCAGGGCTGTTCGCTGACCGGGTGTTTCATGGTCACCAGTTCCTCGGCGCTGCTTGGGTGGATGGCCACCGTGCGGTCGAAATCGGCCTTGGTGGCGCCCATCTTTACCGCCACCGCGAAGCCCTGCAGCATCTCGTCGGCGCTGTCGCCGATGATGTGGATGCCGACCACACGCTCCTCGTCACCGGCGCAGATCAGCTTCAGCGCCGTGGTGCTGCCTTCCTCGCACAGGGCATAACGCATCGGCGTGAAATCGCTCTGATAGACGGTGACCCGGCAATGGGCTTCGCGCGCTTCGTCCTCGGTCATGCCGATGGTGGCCACCGGTGGGTGGGAAAAGACGACGCTGGGGATGTTTTCGTAATCCATTTTCAGGTCGGGCTTGTGGTTGAACAGGCGCTCGGCCAGGCGCCGGCCGGCGGCGATGGCCACCGGTGTCAGCTGGACGCGGCCGGTGATGTCGCCGATCGCATAAATGCCGGGCTGGCTGGTGTTCTCGTATTCGTCCACCGGAATCACGCCATTGCCGAGCACGCTGACGCCGGCGGCCTGCAGGTTGAGTTCGGCAGTGTTGGGGCGGCGGCCCACGGCCCAGATCACGCAGTCGTAGCCGTCGAGGTCCTGTCCGGCCCCGTGTACCGTCAGTCCGCCGTCAGCCTCGGCGAGGCGACTGACCTGGAAACCGGTGTGGATGTCGATGCCCTGACGGACCATCTCCTTGTGCAGCACCTCGCTGACCATTGGATCGAACAGATTGAGGATGCGGTCATCGAGGGTGACCAGCGTCACCTCCGAGCCGAGGGCACGCAGTACACCGGCCAGCTCGACGCCGATGTAACCGCCGCCGATGATGGCCACCCGCCGCGGCTGTTCGGCCAGCTGGAAGAAGCCGTCGGATGTGATGCCGAGATCGGCGCCGGGCAGTGGCGGCACGATCGGCTGGCCGCCGGTGGCAATGACGATATGGTCGGCACTGTAGTGCTGCTCACCGACGGCAACCCGGCGCGCATCGACGAAGCGGGCGCGGCCCGGGATGTGGTCGATGCCGAGATCGGTGACATAACCGTCCCAGAACCGGTTGATCATCGCGATGTAGTGCTCCCGGCCCTGTACCAGCTTTCCCCAGTCGATGTGTTCGAGGGTGGCGTGGACGCCGAAATCGGGCGCGTCGTGCACCGCATGGGCCAGGTTGGCGGCATACCACATGACCTTCTTCGGCACGCAGCCGTTGTTGACGCAGGTGCCGCCGAGGCGTTTCTCCTCGATGACGGCCACCTTGCGGCCGAAGGCCGCGGCCTTTTCGGCCACTGCCAGGCCGCCGCTGCCGCCGCCGATGACCAGAAGGTCATAGTGTGTCGCTGTATCGTTCATGGTGCTGTTCTCCAGTCTGTTGCAGGCTTTCCGGCACGCTCGGGGCCAAGCGGGCGGGAAAGCCCCCGGCCGTGGCCGGGAGCCTGCGGACTCATGCGCCCGCGTTCTTGAGGTAGCGCTCCAGTTCCTCGGAGCCGCCAATGCGTTCACCGTCGATGAACACCTGCGGTACCGTGGTCTGGCCGGAGATGGCGCGGATGGTGACTTCGCGGAAATCACGGCCCAGCACCAGCTCGTCGTAGTCAAGACCGGCATCGGCCAGCAGGCCCTTGGCGCGCACGCAGAAGGGGCAGCCCTCGCGGGTGAAGACGGTGACATTCTTCGGTGCTTCGGCCTGGGGCGCAATGTACTTCAACATGGTGTCGGCGTCGGAGACTTCAAACGGGTCGCCGGGCAGGTCCGGTTCGATGAACATTTTTTCGACCACGCCGTCCCTGACCAGCATCGAGTAGCGCCAGCTGCGCTTGCCGAAGCCAAGGTCGTCCTTGTCCACCAGCATGCCCATGCCTTCGGTGAACTCGCCGTTGCCGTCGGGCAGGAAAGTGAGTTTGTCGGCCTGCTGTTCCCGCTTCCACTCGTTCATGACGAAGGCGTCGTTGACGGAGATGCAGACGATGTCGTCCACGCCCAGCGAACGGAACAGCGGCGCCAGCTGGTTGTAGCGCGGCACATGGGTGGACGAACAGGTCGGGGTGAAAGCGCCGGGCAGCGAAAAGACGATGACGGTCTTGCCCTTGAACACTTCGTCGCTGCCGACATCCACCCACTCGTGATCGCGGCGGGTACGGAAAGTGACCTGGGGGACCGGTTGGCCTTCTTTGTTTTCAAACTTCATGGCTGTGCTCCTGATGAATCAATGGATAAAGGTAATGCCTGTGTGCAGGCGACGGAGCGCAGTATGGGGGATGAACGAATTAAGTTAAAATCGTTTGATACTTTGCAAATAATAGTTATTACCTATTCATTGGCATTCAGCAGCTGCACCGTGTTCGGCAGGTGTCGTCGCAGGGTGTCGCAAAGCGCCTCCAGCGCCGCACGGCGCGGGAAACTGCGCCGGAAATACAGCGACACATCGCGCGAGGCGCCGGGCAGATCCAGCTCGCGGACGATGATCCCACGGCCCGAGGTCCATGGGCTGCTCACCGCCAGCGCCGGCACCAGGGTCGAGCCGTAGCCGGCGGAGACCAGTTGCAACAGGGTCTCCAGGCTGGTCGCGCGCAGGTT
>JALSKD010000074.1 GCA_026989015.1 Gammaproteobacteria bacterium | reverse complement strand
CCACAGCCGTTCGACGAAGACATTGTCCCGCCAGGCCCCCTTGCCATCCATGCTGATCCGGATGTCGGCGTCCTTCAGCGCCGTGATGAAGTCGATCGAGGTGAACTGGCTGCCCTGATCCGTATTCATGATTTCGGGGGCGCCAAACCTGGTGATGGCTTCCTTCAGCGCTTCCAGGCACGGTTCGGTTTCCAGCGTGACCGACAGCCGCCAGGCTAGAACCTTGCGGCTGAACCAGTCGACCACGGCCACCAGATAGATGAACCCGCGGGCCATCGGGATAATAGGTAATGTCCATTGCCCACACCTGGTTCGGCCGCGTCACCGCCAGCTCGCGCAGCAGGTAAGGGTAGATCTTGTGCCTCGCTGCCGGTTTCGACGTGTTCGGCCTGCGATACAGCGCCTGGATGCCCATCCGCAACATCCGCGTCGCCACATGCAGGCGCCCGACCTCGAACCCCTCCTGGCGCAGCAGGCCCGCTCTCGCATCCGGCTACCGGCAAACGGATAATCCAGATGCAGCTTGTCGATCCGCCGCATCAGCGCAAGGTCTTCCGCACTGACAGGCCGTGGCCGGTAATAGAGGCTGCCACGGCTGATCCCCAGAGCCGCAGCCTGCCGCGTCAGGTTCAGTGCGTGTCCCCGGTCCATCATTTTCTTGCGCTCGGCAACAGACCGGCCTTGGCGAGCGCTCCTTCTAAAAAATCGTTCTCCAGCGCGGGCTCGCCGATCTTTGCATGCAGCGTCTTCACATCCACCTCCGGGGCCTTCGCAGCCTTGGCCTTGCCGTCAAAAACATCTGCAACGCCGCCCAGGAGCTGATCCTTCCATTGCTTGATCTGGTTCGGGTGAACATCAAACTGATTGGCCAGTTCGCTCATCGTCTTGTCGCCCTTCAGCGCCACGGGCGCAACCTTCGCCTTGAACGCAGGGCTGTGGGCCCAACCGGTCGTCTCGTCATCTTCTTCGCTCCGTTCCCGGCAATCCTGCCGAATTGGGAGCAGACAATCCACTTATCTCAACTGTTCAGATTCATCGGGCCGGCTCTCTGATCAGCAAAACCGGCGACTAACACCAACTCACCCTTTTGTGCTTCAGATCGTCCCTCCCGGCGGCTCCAGACGAGCCAGGCTGTGCCCTCTTCCTCGAACAGGGCGGCACGGATGGGTTCGGGGAAGCTGGGGGCGTCCAGCACCACGCTCAGGTAGTCGCGCGGCTCCGCGCCACTGGTGCGGGCCTTCCAGGCGGCGCCCACCTCGGCTCGTCCGGCCAGCACCCGATAGTCCGGGGCATCCTCGCTGGCCTTGGCCTCGTTGATGACGATCCTGACCTTGATGTTGATGGTCAGCGTGCGGATGGTGCCGATATAGCCGTCCTTGCCGGCGGTGAAGGTTCCGATGGTGGCCATTTCAGCTCTCCTTGTCCTGAGGGGTGGTCGATGTTGTTCGCGCTGCCTGCAGTTGCCGGCGCGCCCGCTTGAAGCCGCTATCGGCGTTCATGAAGGCCTCCAGCATGAAGGGAATGAGCTCGGCGATTCCCTCTTTCTGTCCGTAGGTGCGCGAATAGATTTCGGCATAGTCGGCCAGCGCCGCCTTCAGCTCCGGGCTGGCGGTGAAGGTGATCTTCACGCTGCTGCGATCCGGCAGCCGAGGAAGCTTGATGTTGTTGCTCATGGCTGCCCCTCCTTCGTGCCATAAGGCCTGAGGATCAAGTCGGATTGCACGATGATGCGCAGCGGCCAGCCGGGACGGATGGTGATGGTGGGCTGAATATCGAGGCTGCGCTCGACCATGCACTGCCCGGCCTGGTTGACGCTCTTCTGCGATGACTGGCGAATGGCCTTGAGGAGATCGCTTTCCTGCTTGCCGAAGGTGAGTTCCGAGGAAACCCCCCAGCAGCGTGGACAGCACCACGCCCTTCAGCAGCTGCCAGGTGTGCAAGTCCACCTCGTCCTCCAGGCCCGCGTAGCCCGCCGTGTCGGTGGCCGGCAGGTTATCGATGCTGATGGAAGAGCCACCCGGCATGATGATGCGCTGCCAGACGATGAGCGCGCGGTTCTGCCCGAAAGCGATGACGCTGTCATATTTGCCGATCACCCGCGTTCCCTGCGGGATCAGCAGATGGTGCCCCGACACGGTGTCATAGACACTCTCCGTTACCTGCGCGATCACCTTGCCGGGCAGGTCTGAGTTGATGCCCGTGATCAGGCTTGCGGGAATGATGGTGCCAGCCATGAGCTGATAAGGGGATGCGGGATCGCGCAAGGCATGGGCATTGACGACTTGCGCTTCATTACGCTGCTCGAGGAATGCCAGCTTGTGCGCCTAGGGCGTAGACCTATAAATCAGAATGTGATTCAAGATATGAAACAGGGAGGATTTCATGTCTGGGACATTTTGGTTAACGGAAGAACAATTCAGCAAAATCAAGCCCCTATTGCCGAACAAGCCGCGCGGCGTGGCGCGATCTGATGACCGGAAAGTCTTGTCGGGGATCATTTTTTGCCTTCAGCGGGGTTATCGCTGGAGCGACGTTCCCGCCGAATACGGTCCGGCCAAGACCCTCTACAACCGCTACAAACGCTGGTCGGAGGCGGGCGTGTTCGAGCGGATATTCGAGGCACTGGCACAGGAAGGCGCCGATTTTGGCACGCTGATGATTGACGCGACCCATGTCAAAACCCACCGGATTGCCGCGAACGGAGTGAAAAAAATACCGGCAGCGGGCGGGCGATCGGGCGCACGAAGGGCGGGCTGAACAGCAAGCTGAACCTGGTCTGCGACGGTGCCGGCCGGCCGGTTCGCATCACCGTTTCCGGCGGGAACGAGGCCGATATTTCTCATACCATACAATGCCTTGAACCGGTTGTCCAGAAAGGATCAACCGTCATCGCGGATCGAGGATATGATGCAGACCTCCTGCGTGATTGGTTGCGAAAATGCAAAGCCGGAGCCTGCATTCCGCCGCGTAAAAATCGCAAGAAACAGTACTGGTATTCCAAAGCGCTCTACAAACCCGCAACCTGGTCGAGCGTTGTTTCAACCGTCTCAAGGACTGGCGCTCATTATCGTTGCGAACCTTCCGGTGTCCCGAAACTTTCCTCGCCGCAGCTCACCTCGGGTACTGTACCCTGACGTCTGGAAATTTTGTTGGAGATTGCGCTGTGGGCCCCTGCCGGGGCGTGCCCCGGCAGGGACGGTCCGTTCCGGTATTCCATG
>JALSKD010000073.1 GCA_026989015.1 Gammaproteobacteria bacterium | reverse complement strand
AACGAAGGCCCCGAGCTGATCCGCCCGCTGGATGTGGAATGACCGTCAAAAAACGCGGGATGAATTTGCCGGCGAACTTCGTCTACAATGGAACGGTTACACCATCATGACAATTCGCGGCGTGAACGCGGCGGCGGACACAAGAATAAGGTAAATGGGGATCATCAAGGCAGTACTCACCGTCCTGTTCAAGCTGTTGCTGACTGTCGCGCTGATACTGGGCGGCATCGCGCTCTATTTCTATTTCCAGTCGTTGCGGGTCGAGGAGTTCAAGGATGACCCGATGGTCGTCAACGACATCACCACCCTCAACCCGATCCGCGTCGGCAAGGTGGTGCGGCCGCACAGCGAGCAGGACATCATCGACGCCATCAGTGCCACCGACGGACCCATCTCCATCGGCGGCGGCCGCTACAGCATGGGCGGTCAGACCGCCTATCCCGCCAGCCTGCATTTCGACATGCGTTCCTTCAACCGCATCCTCGAGCTGGATACCGACAACAAGCGCATCCGTGTGCAGAGCGGCGTGACCTGGCGTCAGATCCAGAAATACATCGATCCCCATGATCTGTCGATCCGGGTGATGCAGGACTTCAACAACTTCACCGTTGGCGGCTCCCTCAGCGTCAATGCCCACGGCCGCTACAACGAGGAAGGCCCGATCATCGGCACCGTGCGCTCGATCCGCATCATTCTTGCCGACGGCAAGGTGTACGAAGCCTCGCGCGAGACCAATCCGGCGTTGTTCTATGCGGCCATCGGCGGCTATGGCGGTATCGGCGTGATCACCGAGGTGGAGCTGGACCTGGCCGACAACATCAAACTGGAGCGGGAGGTCAGGCAGCTGCAGTTCTACGAGTTCCCGGCCGAGTTCCTCTCACAGGTGCTGGACAACGACGAGGTCGTTCTGCACCAGGGCATCCTCTATCCGCCCAATTACGAGGTCATCCTCGATGTGCTGTGGAAGAAGACCGACAAGCCGCTGACCGTGCCCGACCGGTTGCAGAAGCCGGTGCAGCGGCAATGGTGGTCGCGGCCGCTGGTGGACTGGCTGAGCACTTCGGATCTGCTCAAGCTGCTGCGCCGTCTGGTGGTGGACCCCTGGCTCTACAACGAACCGCAGGTGGTCTGGCGCAACTACGAAACCAGCGCCGACCTGATGTCGAAAGGCTTTGCCACCAGCATCAACAAGACCTTGGCGATGCGCGAATACTTCATCCCGGTGGACAAGTTCGAGATCTTCGTGCTCAAGATGCGCGATGTGTTCATGCGCCACAAGGTGCCGATACTCAGCGTTACCATCCGCTTCAGCCGCAAGGATTCCGAAAGCATGCTGGCCTGGGCCAAGACCGATGTCTTCTCGCTGATCGTGATCTACCAGCAGGGGCGGGACGAAGCCTCGCTGGACAAGGTGCGCCGCTGGTCGCAGGAGCTGGTGCGCGCGGCCATCGAGGCCGGCGGCAGCTACTACCTGCCGTTCCAGATCCAGCACTCGGTGGAACAGTTCCGCCAGGCCTATCCGCGCTGGGCCGAATTCCAGCAGCTCAAGCAGCTGGCCGACCCGGAGAACCGCTTCACCAACATGCTGTGGTCGCAGAACTTCCCCGACCTCAAGCCGCCACCGGCGCGCTGGCCCGAACCGAAAGAGACGGGGGCTAAAGCCGAAGCGGAGCAACAGGCAGTCCCGCCCGCGGAGGGCACTGTCGAGGGATCAAAATCCGTCGCCAGTGACAGCCCGGAGTCCGCGGATGCCTCGCCTTCGGCAACCGGCCCAGAAACGGGCGCAACCGAACCGGGAGAACAGCCATGAGAATCCTCCATACCATGCTGAGGGTCGGCGATCTCGACCGCTCCATCGCCTTCTACACCGAGGTGCTCGGCATGACGCTGTTGCGGCGCAAGGACTACCCCGAAGGCAAGTTCACGCTCGCCTTCGTCGGCTATGGCGCGGAATCCGAGCAGGCGGTGCTCGAACTGACCTGGAACTGGGGCGTGGATCACTATGACCTGGGTGATGGCTTTGGCCATATCGCCATCGAAGTGGACGATGTCCATGCCGCCGCCGAACGCATCCGTCAGCGAGGCGGCAAGATCACCCGCGAGCCGGGGCCGATGAACGCCGGCAGCACGATCATCGCCTTCGTCGAGGATCCCGACGGCTATGCCATCGAACTGCTGGGACCGAAGAGGGGCGGGTGAAGCCCGTACTGGTGCTGCTTCTGCTGCTGATCAGCGGCTGTACCTCGGCGCCGCAGCAGACGATCACGCCCCAAGGGCAACGCCTTGACTGCTACCGCTTGCCCCCGCAGCGCTGGGGTGCCTGTCTGGAGCAGGCGCGGGCCGTCGATTTCAATGTGTATGAGTGCGAACGCCGTGCCCTCTACGGCCCCAGACTGAAGGAGAATCCCCGCGATGAATGACACCCAGGCCCTGATGCTTCGACACAGCTCGGTGCGCGACTTCGAAGACCGGCCCATCGACGAAACCCTGTTGCATCAGCTGATCGCCTGCGGGCAGGCCGCGTCGTCCTCCAGCTTCATCCAGGCCTACAGCCTGTTGCGCGTCAGCGACCCCGAACACCGGCGCATCATCGCCGAAGCCGCCGGCGATCAACGCTGGGTGCGCGAAGCCCCTGAATTCCTGGTCATCTGCGCCGACATGAAGCGTATCGCCTACTGCTGCGAAAAGGCCGGGGCCGGGCCGCTGGAAGGCTGGACCGAACACTTCATGGCGGCCACCATCGATGCCGCCCTGATGGCGCAGAACCTCCTGCTGGCCGCCGAATCGGAAGGTCTGGGCGGTGTCTTCATCGGCGGCATCCGCAACGACCCGCGCAGCGTCGCCGACTGCCTTGATCTGCCGGAACTTGTCTATCCCGCCTTTGGCCTCTGTCTCGGCTGGCCCGCCGCGCGCAACGACACCAAGCCCCGCCTGCCCGTGGACGCCATACTTCATCAGGACCGCTACGACGCCCGGCGCATCCCCGAAACCGTCGATGCCTACGACCGACGGATGCGCGACTACTACGCCAAGCGCAGCAGCGCCCCAAAAAAGAGCGGCTGGTCCGAACAGACCGCAAAAACCGTGCAGAGCAAGAAACGCGAGCACATGCTCGCATTCCTGCAGGCGAGGGGGTTTTTGAAGCGGTGATTGGTGGGCCCACCAGGACTCGAACCTGGGACCAAGGGATTATGAGTCCCCTGCTCTAACCAACTGAGCTATAGGCCCTGAAGACAAAAACTGAACCTTC
>JALSKD010000072.1 GCA_026989015.1 Gammaproteobacteria bacterium | reverse complement strand
TGCCGGCCAGCGCGGCCGTGGCCGACGACGGAACACTGGTGGATCTGCCCTTTTCCGCCGCCAACGCTTCGGCGATCGACCTGGGCAAGCTGTCCGCCTCCGCCACCGATGCACGGGCCGCGCGCAGCGGGAACGATGCCCAGTCCATCGAAGCGCAGCTCAGCCTGAATCTGGATCAGCTCAAGCAGTACGCCCGCAGCGACGACGGCTATCGGCATTTCGCCAATGTGTACCTCAATTACAGCGCACGCAACCGCGTGTTCTACTTCCCCGTTGTCGAATGGAGCTGGCAGGGTGCAGCCCTCGGCACGCTGGGCAGCACGGCCAGCTCGCCGGTCGATTTTGCGCCGCCCTCGGTGGCCGCCAATATCGAAACCAATACCGAGAGCCTTGCTTTCAACTCCCTCTGCGACAGCAGCGTCTCCCTCGGGCTGTATCCGCCGTCCACGGTCACCATCGGCGGCACCGACTTCGACAGCAGCAACGGCATCATGAACGCCGCCATGCAGAGCGGAAACAGCGGCTACGACTACTGCTACAACGCGCGCATGGGCATCCAGGGCACTGACAGCAGCGCTTCGACACTGAGCTTCGGGTTCGATCTGGCACCCACCGACAACGGGCTGTGGCGGCTGAAAGCCAATGGCCAGCAGATCGCCGCCTTCGACTTTTCCCTCGCCGACCCGCTCGATGGCGACGGCAACCCTCTGGTATTCGTACCGGTCATTCGCCTGATCCATGACGCGCAAACCGCCGACCGCATCGCTTCGATCGACATCCGGTGGAAGCAGTACGACAGCGCCGATCACTCCTATAAGGATGTCAGCGACGACGCGGTGACGGACAAGCTGGTCGCCAACTCCTTTGTCAACCTGATCGATTACAGCGACGCCGCCAACGGACAGGATGTGAATTTCATCCACTACGACCCGACCGGCCTGCTCAGCGGCACGGTGGCCATCGGCGGTGACTACCAGTGGTACAGCGGCAACGCCACCGCCAGCGAGCCGGGCAACGGCATCGCCCATGTCAGTGAACTCAGCATCGGCTACCGCCAGGGTGGCGTCAGCTACCGCTTCACCTGGAACGACAGCTGACGCTCCACCCACACCCTGCAGCCACTCCGTCCAGGCAGGGTTTCCCGTTGCTGCGGAGCGCGTGCGGGCTGACCGGCTCCCCGGCTTGTGGTAGTGTTCGCGTTGTTTTCCAGCCCGGTCCGCAGCCATGAGCGATCGTCCCACCACCCATTTCGGTTTCCGCGAGGTGCCGGTCGAGGAAAAGGTCCACAAGGTGGCCGAGGTCTTCGATTCGGTGGCGCGCAAGTACGACATCATGAACGATGTGATGTCCTTCGGCGTGCACCACCTGTGGAAGCGTTTCACCATCGAGCTCTGCGGCCTGCGCGAAGGCCATGTGGTGCTGGACCTGGCCGGCGGCACCGGCGACCTGGCCATTCAGCAGGCGCGCCGGGTCGGTGACGGCGGCCATGTGATCCTGGCCGACATCAACGCCTCGATGCTCGACGAAGGGCGTGACCGGGTCATCGACAAGGGGTTGATCGACCGCATCTCGGTGTGCCAGTGCAACGCCGAGATCCTGCCCTTTGCCGACAACAGCTTCGACTGCATCACCATCGCCTTCGGGCTGCGCAATGTGACCGACAAGGGCAAGGCGCTGGCCTCGATGCACCGCGTACTGAAGCCCGGCGGCCGGCTCTGCGTGCTGGAATTCTCCCGCCCGCTGTACGCGCCGCTGGAGAAGGTCTACGACTTCTATTCCTTCAGGATCCTGCCAAAGATGGGTGAGCTGATCGCCAACGACCGCGACAGCTATCAGTACCTGGCCGAGTCCATCCGCATGCACCCGGATCAGGAAAGCCTCCGCCAGATGATGATCGACGAAGGCGGCTTCGACGAGGTGGAGGTATTCAATCTGACCGGCGGCATCGTTGCCCTGCACCGCGGCTTCAAATACTGAGCCATGAGCCAGGAGGTCGTACACCCGCTCGTTCAGCCCGCCGGCTTTGGCCGCCGCCTGCTGGCCTTTCTGCTCGACGGCATTCTGGTCAGCCTGATTGCCACCGGCCTCGCTCTGACAGTGTTCGGCTTCGACAGCCTCGACGACTGGCAGGCGTTCAGCGCGCAACAGCCCACGGGCACGGTCAGCCTGCTGCTCAACCAGGGGCTGCCGGTACTGTGGACACTGCTGTTCTGGCAGCTGTGGCAGGCCACGCCGGGCAAACTGCTGCTGGACTGCCGCATCGTCGATGCGCGCAGCCTGGGCAAACCCTCCTTCGGTCAGTTCGTGCTGCGCTACCTGGGTTATCTGCTGTCGGCGCTGCCGCTGGGGCTGGGCTTCTTGTGGATCCTGTTCGACAGGCAACGGCAGGGCTGGCACGACAAGCTGGCGAAGACACGGGTCATCCTCGAGGATGAATCGCTGATTCCGTTGGAGCAGCAGCTGTCATGAGCGGCACACTGGAGACCCTGATCCAGACCGTCGGCCAGAACCTGCTCGGCGTGGCCGAGGCGCTGGGCAACCGCCTGCTGGCCATGGACGAACAGGCACTGGAACGCTGTGCCGCCCTGCAGGGGCGCATCATCGCTCTGGAACTGACCGACCTGCAACAGACACTCTATTTCCATCCCGGAACCTGGGGCCTGCGCATCAGCCTGCAGGCGCCGCCGCGCGAACCGGACGCGCGCATCCGCGGCCGCCTGGTCGGGCTGGGCAGCCTGGCGCTGGACGACGACCGCATCAGCGGCTCGATGCAGAACCGCATCGAGATCTCCGGCGACGCGCGGGTGGCCCAGCGCTTCCAGAAACTGCTGACCGGACTGGACATCGACTGGGAAGAACAGCTGTCGCAATGGATCGGCGACGGTCCGGCCTTCCGCGTCGGGCAGGCGCTGCGCGGAATGCAGGGGCAGCTGCGCCGCCATCTGGAAGCGCTGCAGCTGGACGGCAGCGAGTACCTGCGCGAGGAAGCGCGGCTGACGCCGACGCGCCCCGAGTTCGAGCAATTCCGCGCCGGTGTCACCGAACTTCGCCACGACGCGGAACGCCTGCAGCGTCTGTTCGACCGCCTGCGTGAGCGGCTGTCCGATTCGCGCCCATGATCTCGACCTTCTACCGCCTGTTCATCATCAACTGGACACTGGCCCGCTATGGGCTGGACGAGATCATTCTGTCATTGCACCTGTTTCGCCCGCTGCGCTTTCTGGTATGGCTCAACCCCTACAACTGGTTCCGCAGCCAGCGGCTGTCGCGGGCCGAGCGCATCCGTCTGTGCATCGAGGATCTGGGGCCGATCTTCATCAAGTTCGGCCAGTTGCTGGCGACCCGCCGCGACCTGTTGCCCGACGAACTGATCGACGAGCTGGAAAAGCTCCTCGACCGTGTGCCGCCGTTCCCGGTGGAGCAGGCCCGCGCCATCATCGAGACCGAACTGGGCCTGCCGCTGGAGCAGGCCTTCCTCTCTTTCGACAACGAAGTGCTGGCCTCTGCCTCCATCGCCCAGGTACACCCGGCAGTGCTCAAGGACGGCCGCGAGGTGGTGGTCAAGATCGTGCGGCCCGGCATCGAAAAGGTGATCCGCAAGGACATGGATGTCTTGCTGATGCTGGCGCGCCTGGCCGACCGCTACTGGGAGGAAGCGCCCCGGGTCAAGCCGGTGAAGGTGGTGCAGGAGTTCGAGAAAACCCTGTTCAACGAGCTGGATCTGGTGCGCGAGGCCGCCAATGCCAGCGAACTGCGCCGCCACTTCGTCGATTCCGAGGATCTGTATGTGCCCGAGATCCACTGGGACTACTGCAAGAAAAGCATCCTCGTCATCGAGCGCATCTACGGCATTCCGGTCACTGACCTGGAGCAGCTGCGCGCCCACGGCATCAATCTGGAGGTGCTGTCGCGCAAGGGCGTGGAAGTCTTCTTCAGCCAGGTCTACGACTTCAATTTCTTCCACGCCGACATGCACCCCGGCAACATCTTCGTATCCCCCGACAACCCGGACAACCCAAGCTACATCGCGGTGGATTTCGGCATCATGGGCACCCTGTCGAAATCCGATCAGCGCTATCTGGCGGAAAACTTCGTGGCCTTTTTCAACCGTGACTACCGGCGCGTGGCCGAGTTGCATGTGGATTCCGGCTGGGTCGACCGCGACACCCGCATCGACGATTTCGAGCAGGCCATCCGTGCCGTCTGCGAGCCCATGTTCCAGCGCCCGCTGGCCGAGATCTCCTTCGGCCAGCTGCTGTTGCGGCTGTTCGAAACCGCCCGCGATTTCAACATGGAGATCCAGCCCCAGCTGCTGCTGTTGCAGAAAACCCTGCTGCACATCGAGGGCCTGGGCCGCCAGCTCTACCCGCAGCTGGACCTGTGGGACACGGCCAAGCCCTTCCTCGAACGCTGGCTCAGCCGTCAGATGGGCGTGCGCGCGCTGGGAGAGGGCATTCGCGACAACCTGCCCTTTCTCGCCGAACACCTGCCCGACCTGCCGCGGCTGGCCTTCCGCGCGCTCGACAAGCTGGCCAACGACCGCCTGGAAATCGAATGGAAATCGAAGCAGCTGGACGACATCCGCCGCGAGATCCGCCGCGCCAACCGCCGCAGCATCAAGGCCATCGTCGGCGGCAGCCTGCTGGTCAGCGCCAGCCTGATCGCCGGTCTCGACGGCATCGCACCGACCATGATCGGCAGCGGCCTCTTTTTTACCCCGCTGGTCAGCGCGCTGCTGGCCGTGCCCGGCCTGTGGCTGCTGTACTCCCTGCTCAACGACTGACCCGACAGCCCATGCCCACGATCCAGGACATCTATCGCGCGCGCCCTGCCGTCTACCGCCATCTACAGCCAACCCCGCTGTCCCGCTACGCCCCCCTCGACGAACTGCTGGGCACCGAAGTCTGGGTCAAGCACGAAAACCACCTGCCGGTCGGCGCCTTCAAGGTACGCGGCGGCCTCAATCTGGTCGCGGGTCTGTCGGAAGACCAAAAGCGCGGTGGGCTGTACACCGCCTCCACCGGCAACCACGGCCAGAGCATCGCCTTTGCCGCCCGCGCCGAGGGCATTGCGGCAACCATCGTGGTTCCCGAGAACGCCAACCCCGGCAAGGTGGCGGCAATGCGCGGCCTCGGTGCCGAGGTGATTCTGCACGGACCGGATTTCGACAGTGCCCGCGAACACGCCGGTGAACTGGCCCGGCGCAACGGTGGAACCTTCGTCGGCCCGACCGATGACCCACTTATTGCCGGCGTCGGCACCTATGCACTGGAGATCCTGCAGGATCTGCCCGATGTGGACAGCATCATCGTGCCGGTGGGCGCCGGTAGCGGAGCCTGCGGCTGCGGTATCGTTGCCAAAGCGATCAATCCCGACATCCGGATCATCGGCTGCCAGTCGGCCCAGGCACCGGCGATGCAACTGAGCTGGGAACGCGGTGAACCGGTGGAAGCCGAGATGAACAGTTTCGCCGAGGGTGTCGCCACCCGCGTGCCCTTCGAGAACACCCAGACCCTGATGCGCGAACTGTTGGATGACTTCCTGCTGGTGGAGGATGACGACATCCGCCGCGCGGTGGCGCTGATGATCGAGCATACCCATAATCTGGTGGAGGAGGCCGGCGCCATTCCCCTGGCCGCCGCCCTGCAGATCCGCACGCAGCTGGCCGGGCGCAAGACCGTGCTGATCGCCAGTGGCGGCAACATCTCCATGGACAACCTGCGCGCCGCGCTGGGCGCTGTGCCGGCCGGCACTTGATATGTATCGTTGGCGCAGGCGATGGAATCCTGTAGAAATCCGCAGTCCGATCACTGACCCTTGACCGACCATGAAGCTTTCCGCCCTGCTGCAGACCCTGCGCCCGCCCTTCCTGCTGTTGACACCGGCCGTGCTGCTGCTCGCCTTCGGGCTGGCGCGGCTCGACAATGGGTCGATTGACGCCGCCATCGCCTTCGAGATTCTTCTGGCGGCATTGATGGCGCATGTCAGCGTCAATGCACTCAACGAATACCAGGATTTTGTTTCCGGCCTGGATGCGGCGACCCGGCGCACGCCGTTCAGTGGCGGCAGCGGCGCGTTGCCGGCGAACCCGGAACTGGCTTCGGCCACGCTGCTGGTCGCCGCCGCCAGCCTGATGCTGTGCATCACACTGGGTCTGCACCTGGCACTGACCCGGCAGCCGGCGCTGATCGGCTTCGGCCTGCTCGGGGTGGTTCTGGTGGTGGCCTATACCCGCTGGATCAATCGCCTGCCCTGGCTGTGCCTGATTGCACCGGGCACCGGCTTCGGGCTGCTGATGGTGCTCGGTGGCACGCTGGCGCTGACCGGCCAGCTGAACACCACCGATCTGCTGCTGGCGCTGACGCCCTTCTTTCTGGTCAACAACCTGCTGCTGCTCAACCAGTATCCGGACATCGATGCCGACGCCCGCTTCGGACGGCGCACCTTCCCGATCACCCATGGCGTGGAAGCCGCCAACCGGCTCTATCTGCTGTTCGCCCTGGCCGCATTCGCGCCGATCCCGCTGCTGGTGTTCAGCGGCCATCTGCCCCTGACGGCCCTGCTGGCCCTGCTGCCCCTGCCCCTGACCCTGCTGGCCTGGAGCGGTGCGCGGCGTTTTGGCGAGCGCATCGGCGAGCAGCCGAAGTACCTGGCCGCCAATGTGGCCGCCAGCCTGCTCACGCCGGTGCTGCTGGGCGCGGCATTGCTGGTCGGCTGACCGAAGCAACTGTACCGCTCGCCTGTATCGGGAATTGTCACTGTACTTGCCGCTGACACTGACCGATCATCGGCGGATGC
Organism: Gammaproteobacteria bacterium; assembly: GCA_026989015.1. Taxonomy (GTDB): domain Bacteria; phylum Pseudomonadota; class Gammaproteobacteria; genus S144-22. The sequence goes on along the minus strand of JALSKD010000072.1, from coordinate 13,568 downwards.
TGCAGCGTTCCTACAGCCTCTATCTGGCCGCGGTACTGATCTGGGGTTCCACCTTCTTTGCCATCCGTTTCCAGGTGGGCACGGTGGATGCCCAGGTATCGGTGGCCTGGCGCTTCGCGCTGGCGGCCCTGATCCTGTTCGGCTGGTGCCGGCTGCGCGGCCTGCCGCTGCGCTTCAGTCCGCGCCAGCATCTGTGGATGGCGCTGCAAGGGCTGATGCTGTTCTGCATCAACTACATTCTGGTGTACTGGGCCACCACGCGGCTCACCAGCGGTTTGATCGCGGTCATCTTTTCCACCATCGTACTGATGAACATCGTCAATTCGGCGCTGTTCCTGCGCAGCCGCGTGCAGCCCTCGATGATCGTCGGCGCGCTGTTCGGGCTGGCCGGCATCGCGCTGATCTTCCGCCCGGAACTGATGGACCTGAACCTGAAATCGAGCAGCCTGACCGGCATGGGACTGGCGCTGGCCGGCACCTGGGTGGCCTCGCTCGGCAACACCCTGTCGGCGCGCAACCAGCTCAACGGCCTGCCGGTGATCCAGAGCAATGCCTGGGGCATGGCCTATGCATCGGTATTGCTGTTGCTGGCGCTGGCGGTACAGGGCATTCCGCTGGCGATTCCCACCACGCCTTCCTACCTGCTGGCACTGCTGTATCTGGCGCTGTTCGGCTCGGTGCTGGCCTTTGGCGCCTACCTGACACTGGTCGGGCGCATCGGCCCGGAGAAGGCAGCCTATACCATGGTGCTGTTTCCGATCGTGGCGCTGGGCATCTCGACGCTGTTCGAGGATTACCACTGGCAGCTGGATTCCGCGCTGGGCGTGGCGCTGGTGCTGCTGGGCAATGTCATCATCATCCTGCCGCGCCGCCTGCTGCGCCGTCTGTGGGCAACGACGGGATAAATCGGTTTTTTTCTGCAACCGCTTCTGGTTAAATCAGGGCTCCACCCGTCGCAGTCCCTACGAGGTACCCATGGCCGTTCATGTCGCCACCCACCCGCTGATCCAGCACAAGCTCGGCCTGCTGCGCAAGGACGGCATCAGCACCAAAAGCTTCCGCGCACTCGCCAGCGAGATCAGCATGCTGCTGACCTACGAGGCCACCGCCGACATTCCGATCGAAACGGTGACCATCCAGGGCTGGGCCGGCCCGGTGGAGATCAAGCAGGTCAAGGGCAAGAAGGTGACCATCGTGCCGATCCTGCGCGCCGGACTGGGCATGCTCGACGGGGTGTCCGAGCTGCTGCCCAACGCGCGCATCAGCGTGGTCGGCCTGTACCGCAACGAGGAAACCCTCGAACCGGTGCCCTATTTCGAGAAGCTGGTGGCCGACATCGATCAGCGGCTGGCGCTGATCGTCGATCCGATGCTGGCCACCGGCGGCAGCTTCAACGCCGCGGTGGATATGGTCAAGAAGGCCGGCTGCAAACAGATCAAGGGGCTGTTCCTGGTGGCCGCGCCCGAGGGCATCGCGGCCGTCGAGCAGGCACACCCGGATGTCGACATCCACATCGCCGCGGTGGACGACCACCTCAACGAGAACGGGTACATCATTCCCGGTCTCGGCGATGCTGGCGACAAGCTGTTCGGTACCAAGTAACGCGACAACACTGTTCAATAACTCACAACAATAAAGAGGGCCTTCCATGTCTGACGACGCGTATTCCATGTCTCCGCTGCACACCGCCATCGTTGGCGCCCAGATGCTCTTCGTCGCCTTCGGCGCGCTGGTGCTGGTGCCGATTCTGACCGGCCTGGATCCCAATGTGGCGCTGTTCACCGCCGGCATCGGCACCCTGATCTTTCAGCTGGTGACACGCCGCCAGGTACCCATCTTCCTGGCTTCTTCCTTTGCCTTCATCGCGCCGATCATCTATGGCGTACAGACCTGGGGCATTCCGGCAACCCTGTCGGGCCTGTTCGCCGCCGGTCTGCTGTATGCGGTGATCAGCGCGCTGATCTTCTGGCGCGGAGTCGGCATCGTCGACCGCTACCTGCCCGCCGTCGTGGTCGGCCCGGTGATCATCGTCATCGGCCTCAGCCTGGCACCGGTGGGCATCAACCTGGCACTGGGCAAGACCGGCGACGGCAGCGCCGAGCTGGTCACCCATGACACCGCGCTGACGATTTCGATGATCACGCTGGCGGCCACCATCATCACCGCGTTGCTCGGCCGCGGCCTGTTCAAGCTGATCCCGATCCTGGTCGGCATCATCGTCGGTTACATCACCTCGGCCTTCTTCGGGCTGATCAATTTCGACGCGGTGGCCAAGGCGCCCTGGTTCGCCCTGCCCAGCTTCACCACCCCGGAATTCAATCTCGAGGCCATCCTCTACATCGTGCCCATCGCCATTGCGCCGGCCATCGAACACATCGGCGACATCGCCGCGATCCGCTCGATCACCGGCAAGGATTATTTCAAGAACCCGGGGCTGCACCGCACCCTGCTCGGCGACGGTCTCGCCACCTCGGCGGCCGCCGTGTTCGGCGGCCCGCCGAACACCACCTATTCCGAGGTCACCGGCGCGGTCGCCATCACCCGCGCCTTCAACCCGGCGATCATGACCTGGGCCGCGGGCTTTGCCATCCTGCTGTCCTTCTCGGGCAAGACCGGCGCGTTGCTGGGCACCATTCCGACTCCGGTCATGGGCGGCATCATCACCCTGATGTTCGGCGCCATCGCCGCCATCGGCATGAACACCCTTGTCCGCTCCGGCCAGGACCTGTCGGAGACCCGCAACATGATCATCATCTCACTGGTGCTGGTATTCGGCCTCGGCGGAATGACCCTGGGCATCGGTGAATTCAGCCTCAAGGGCATCGGCCTGGCCGCGGTGGTCGCCATACTGCTCAACCTGATCCTGCCCCGCCGTCACGACAGGAGCGGGTTACATACGGAATGACCTCCGCCTCCTCCTTCCTGCCGCGGGCCCGTAACGACGGGCCCTTTTTGTCCCTGCTACGGGCAGCCGCGCTGCTGCTCGTCGCCCTGCTGCCGGCCACGCCGGTGCAGGCCGGAACCGATGCGGACTGGATCGCCCGCAGCGACGCCGAGTCCCGCCTGTTGCTGGAACTGATGGGGCGCTACTCGCCCGAAACGGCCTCGGCCCTCGGCCTCGAACGCTACGACCCGGAGATCGCGGACCTGGGCGCGGACCGGCATCGCCGCATTCAGGCCGCCCGCCAGGCGCTACTGGAGCAATTCAGAACCCGCCGCGCCCGGGAAACCCATCCACGGCTGCGCCAGGACCTCGATATCCTGATCGACAGCCTCGACAAGGCCATCACCGGGGAAGACCTGGCCTGGCAGTACGAGCTGCCCTACTACAACCTGGCTCAGATGCTGTTCCAGAGCTTCAACAATCTGCTCGACACACGGGTCGACACGCGCCGCTACCCGGCGGCACTGCAGCGGCTGAAGAAATACACCGGGCAGGCCTATGGCTACCGGCCAATCACCGATCTGGCCCGCCAGCGCAGCGAGGAACGCTTTGGCGAGGACGGCCTGATCGGCCCCTACATCGGACAAGTGCAGCAGGATCGCGACAACCGGACGCGCTATATGGAGGGCATGCGCCAGCTGTTCGAACGCTCCGGCCTCGATGGCTGGCAGCGCGACTTCAAGCGGCTGCAGCAGCAGCTTGAGAACTACGACCGCTGGCTGGGCGAGCAGATACTGCCCCGCGCCCGCAAGGACCACCGGCTGCCCCCGGCCCTCTACGCCCACAACCTGCGCGAACTGGGGGTCGAACTGGAACCGCGCCGGCTGATCGAACGCGCCCAGGCCGGCTACCTCGACATCCGCTACCGGATGCAGGACCTGGCCGCCCGCATCGCCCGGCAGCTCGACCTGAAGGACGACGATTACCGCGCCGTGCTGCGCCATTTCAAGCAGCAACAGCTGGACGGCAAATCCATTCTTCCCGTGTACCGCCAGCGCCTGCAGCAACTGGAAGCGATCATCCGCGCGCAAAGCCTGGTCACCCTGCCCGAACGCCCGGTATCCATCCGCCTGGCCAGCGAAGCGGAATCGGCGCAGATCCCCGCGCCCCACCTGTCGGTGCCCCGGCTGATCGGCAACACCGGACAGCCGGCGGAGTTCATCCTGCCGCTGGTCAACCCCAATGCGCGGGAAGGCGCGCCGATGGACGATTTCACCTCCGAGGCCGCCTCCTGGACCCTGACCGCCCACGAGGCCCGGCCCGGCCACGAACTGCAGTACGCCGCGATGCTGGACCAGGGCGTATCCATCGCTCGCGGCGTGTTTGCCTTCAATTCGGCGAATGTCGAGGGCTGGGCCCTCTATGCCGAGCAGATCGTCGAGCCCTGGCTGCCGCCGGAAGGCCAGCTGTTCGCCCTGCAGATGCGCCTGCTGCGCGCGGCGCGGGCCTTCCTCGATCCGATGCTCAACCTTGGCGAACTGACGCGCGAGCAGGTCAAGCACTTCCTCATCAACGAGGTGGCCCTGTCCGAACCGATGGCCCAGCAGGAGATCGACCGCTACGCCTTCAACATGCCGGGGCAGGCCACCTCCTACTATTACGGCTTCCTGACGCTGATGGCGCTGCGCAGCGAAACCGAGCTGCGCCTCGGCGCCGCCTTCCGCGCCGCCGATTTCCACGATTTCCTGCTCGCTCAGGGACTGCTGCCGCCACGGCTGCTGCGTGAAGCGGTGCTGCAGGAATTCGTGCCCGCGGCGCTGGGGCGCCAGACGGCCACCCCCTCCTCTGGAACAGACCGATGAACCGACGCAACCTCCTCATTCTGGGCTATGGCGAAATGGGCCACGCCATGGAATACCTGCTGCATGAGCGGCACGACCTGAACTTCTGGGCGCTGGAGCTGGATACCGATCTCGAACGGCTGGCGCGCGAAGCCGAAATCGTTCTGTTCTGCCTGCCGGTCAACCCCCATGCCGAGGTGCTCGCCCGTATCCGCCCGCTGCTGCGTCCCGACAGTCTGTGCCTCAGCATCGCCAAGGGCCTGGACGAGCAGGGCTGCAGCGCCGCGCAGATCTTTGCCGAAGCCCTGCCCGATACCGCCTATGCCCTGCTCTACGGCCCGATGATCTCGGAGGAAATCCGCGCCGGGCGCCCCGCCTTCGGCCAGGTCGGCAGCCCCCACGAGGCCGTCTACCGCCGGGTGCGCGACCTCTACCGCGGCAGCCGGCTGTACCTGCAGCACAGCACCGACATCCCCGGCATCAGCTGGTCGGTGATCCTCAAGAATGTCTATGCCATGGCCTTCGGCATGGCGGATGAACTGCGTCTCGGCGACAACATGCGCGGCTACCTGGCGGTGGCCGCGCTGCACGAACTCGACCGCATCGCCGAATCCATGGGCGGCCAGCCGCGCAGCCCCTTCCATCTGGCCGGACTCGGTGACCTGATCACCACCGCCACCAGCGAGGATTCGCACCACCACGAACTCGGCCGCCGCCTCGCACGGGGCGAAACCGAAGGCATCGAGGGCGAGGGCGTTCACACCCTGCGCATGGTCGAGCGGCACCGTCTGTTCGATACCCGTCCCTACCCGCTGTTCCGCCTCATCGGCGAGCTGGTGCAGAATCCGCAGCAGGTCGAACAACGGCTGCTGCGGCACATCGAGCGCGTCTTCGGAGACTGATCCCGCTCGCCCCGGACACTTGCAGTCCACTGTTGCGCCCCCTACACTATGAGAACAAAACGAGAACTCAGAGTGTTGTACCCCCATGACCCGACTGCGCCTTGCCCGCCCGGACGAACCGGCCCGCGCCCTCCAGCTGCCGCTGTACGCGCACCGTGTGCGCGCCGGCTTCCCGTCACCGGCGGACGACTTCATCGACCGCTCGCTGGACCTCAACGAATTCCTGGTGCGCCGACCCTCGGCCACCTTCTTCGCCTGGGCCGAGGGCGATTCGCTGCGCGACATCGGTATCGGACCGGGTGATCTGCTGATCGTCGACCGCGCCGCCGAGCGCCGCCAGGGTTCGGTGGTGGTGGCCGCACTGGACGGCGAGCTGACCTGCAAGATCCTCGACCTGCGCCGGCAGCGGCTGCTCTCCGCCAACGACGCCTTTCCGCCCATCGACATCGCCGGCCGCGAGGACCTGCTGATCGAGGGCGTGGTCACTCACAGCATCCGCTCGCACCTCCGCTGATGTACGCGCTGGTGGACTGCAACGCCTGCTATGCCTCCTGCGAGCAGATCTTCCGTCCCGACCTGCGCGGCAAACCGGTGATCGTGCTGTCCAACAACGACGGCTGCATCATCGCCCGCAGCGCCGAGGCCAAGGCGCTGGGCGTGCCCGACCTGCAACCCTATTTCAGGATCGCCGGCCGCCTGCGCCGCGACGGGGTCGCCGTGTTCTCCGCCAACTTCCGCCTCTACGGCGACATCTCCGGCCAGGTGATGGCCACCCTGCGCGGCCTGGCACCCCGGGTAGAACAGTACAGCATCGACGAGATGTTCCTCGACCTGTCGGGCATGACGCTGGATCTGGAAGCCTTTGCCGCCGACATCCGCGACCGCCTGTGGCGCGAGGTGCGGATGCCGGTCGGCGTCGGCATCGCGCCCACCAAGACGCTGGCCAAGCTGGCCAACCACGCGGCCAAGAAGATCAAGCGCGACGGCGTCGCCGTACTCGATCGCCCCGACAAGTGGCGCTGGCTGCTGCGGCGCGTACCGGTGGACCGCGTCTGGGGCATCGGCCGGCGCCTCAAGCGCCGCCTCGACGCCCTCGGCATCCACAGCGCCTGGCAACTGGCCGAAGCCGACCCAGCCTTCATCCGCCGCCACACCAGCCTGCAGGTCGAGCGCTGCATCCGCGAACTCAACGGCGAGCCCTGCTTCGCCCTGGAAGAACAGCCGCCGGCGAAGAAGGAAATCTTCGTCACCCGCTCCTTCGCCGAGAAAACCGGACGCCTCGACGACCTGCTCGGCCACATCAGCCGCTACGCGGTGGCCGCCGCCGAGAAGCTGCGCGCCCAGGACGGACTGTGCCAGTCGCTGTATGTGTTCGCCCACAGCTCGGAATTCGAGCCCGGACTGTACCGCGGCAGCCGCAGCCTGGCCCTGCCCTGGCCGAGCAGCGACAGCCGCCTGATCGCGCGCCACGCCCGCGCCGCGATGCGCCGGATCCACCGGCCGGGGGTGCGCTTCATGAAATGCGGCATCGGCCTGCTCGACATTCGCGACCGCCGCTTCCACCAGGGCGACCTGTTCACGCCGGGGCAGAACGCCGAGGACGACCGGCTGATGGAGTTGCTCGACCGCATCAACCGCCGCTTCGGGCGTGACAGCCTGGTGTTCGGCAGCGAAGGCCTCAACGGCAAGTGGACCATGCGCCAGAACCTGCTGTCGCCCAACTACACCTCCCGCTGGGCCGAACTGCCGCGGGTGCGCTGCCACTGAGTACGCTCAGGCCACCAGCGCCACGCTCTTGACCTGGGCATACACCCGCCGCCCCGGCTGCAGCCCCAGCGTCTCCGCCGACTTGCGGGTGACCCGCGACAGCAGCCGGCTGTCGCCCAGCCTCAACCGCAGCATCACCTGGGCACTGCCGTGCCCGACCTGTTCCTCGATCAGCGCCGGAAAGACATTGAGGATACTGGTCTGCCTCGGCTGTTCGAGGGTGACGCTGACATCCCGCGCCAGCACCTGCAGACGCCGCGTCTCGCCCACCGGCAGCGCATCGCCGGCCACCTCCAGCAGGCCGCCGGAGAATTGCAGGCGGTTCAGTCCGTAGCGTTCGTCCCGCGCCACCATCCGCGCCTCGATCACCGCCGCACTGTCCGGCGCTTGCGCCAGCGGCAGGTCGAGGCGCGCGAACAGCTCGTCCAGCGGGCCCAGCGCCTGCACCCGCCCCTGATCCAGCAGCAGCAACCGGTCGGCCAGCCGGACCAGCTCGCTGCGCGTATGGCTGACATAGAGCACCGGAATCCCCAGTTCGCGGTGCAGATCCTGCAGACAGGGCAGTATCGCCTGCTTGCGGGGTTCATCCAGCGCCGCCAGCGGCTCGTCGAGCAACAGCAGCGAAGGACTGACGGCCAACGCCCGCGCGATGGCCACCCGCTGCTGCTCCCCGCCGGACAGATTCTGTGCCCGGCGGTGCAGCAGGTGCCCGATGCCCATCAATTCCACCGCCTGCTCCAGCGTCACCCGGCGCCGTGCCACCGGCACACGCCGCAACCCGTATTCGAGATTGCCACGCACGCCCAAATGATCGAACAGGCTGGGTTGCTGGAACACATAACCGACCGCACGCCGGTGCGGCGGCAGGAAACGCCCGGCGCCCTGCCACAGTTCACCATTGACCCGCAGATCGCCTTGCGCGGCCGGCTCGAGGCCGGCGATGGCGCGCAGCAGACTGGTCTTGCCGCAGCCGGAGGGCCCGAAAACCGCGCTGATCCCCTGGCCCGGCAGGCGGGCGTCCACCTGCAGGCGGAATGCGCCGCGGCTGAGGCGGAGATCGATCTCAACGCTCATGGCCGCGCCACCGAAAAGCGGCGGTTGAGTGCATACACCCCCATCAACAGCAGGAAGGAGAGCAGCAGCAGGCCGCCGGACAGCCAGTGGGCCTGTCCGTATTCCAGCGCTTCCACATGGTCGTAGATGGCGATCGAGATGACCTGGGTGCGGCCCGGGATGTTGCCGCCGATCATCAGCACCACGCCGAACTCCCCCAGCGTATGCGCGAAACCGAGCACCGCCGCGGTGACGAATCCGGCCCGGGCCTGGGGCAGCGCCACCGTCACGAAGCGGTCCAGTGGCGAAGCGCCCAGGGTGGCGGCCACCTCCAGCGGACGCGCACCGATGGCGCTGAACGCAGCCTGCAGGGGCTGCACCACGAAAGGCAGCGAATAGATGACCGAGCCGATCACCAGCCCGTTGAAGGTGAAAGCCAGGGGCTCCCCACCCAGCGCCCGCATCAGTCCGCCCAGCGGGCCATGAGGTCCCAGCGCCACCAGCAGGTAGAAACCCAGCACCGTCGGCGGCAGCACCAGCGGCAGTGCCACCACCGCTTCCACAAGAAACCGCCCGCGCCAGCGGCTGCGCGCCAGCCACCAGGCCAGCGGCGTGCCCAGCAGCAGCAGGATCAGCGTGGTCAGCGCCGCCAGCTTCAGCGTGATCCACAGGGCGGTCAGGTCATCGGCACCGGGCATCATGGCAGCCGGTAGCCGTGCCGCTCGATGATGCGCCGCGCGGCCTCACTCTTGAGGAAGGCGAGAAAATCGCCGGCGGCGGGGCGTGGCGACAGACGCACGGCCTGCTGCTCGATGGGCGCATGGCCGTCGGCCGGTGGCAGCCACCAGGATCCCTCTGGGGCCCTTCCCGCACCGGCAAGCTGTGACCAGGCGACGAAGCCGATATCGGCATTGCCACTCTGCACGAAATGGTAGGCCTGACCGACATTCTCTCCGCGCACGATGCGGCCCTTCAGCCCCGACCACAGGCCCATGCCCTGAAGCACTTCCTTGGCCGCACGGCCGTAGGGGGCCAGCCGCGGATTGGCCATCGCCAGGTAGCGGAAAGTGCCGCGCCGCAACACCTCGCCCCGGTCGTCCACCCGCAGCGGGTCCGGGCTCCACAACACCAGCCGGCCGATGGCATAGGTGAAGCGGCTGCCGGCGATCGCCTTTCCCTCGCGTTCAAGGCGCTCGGGACGCTCGGCGTCGGCGGCCAGGAACAGATCGAAGGGCGCGCCCTGAACGATCTGTGCGTAGAGCTTCCCGGTAGAGGCGGTCACCGTCTGCAGCGGCGGACCTCCCTGCTGCCGGTAGGCGCGCAGCAGCGCTTCCATCGCCACCGCGAAATTGCTCGCCACCGCCACCCGCAGCGGTTCCTCCGCTCCTGCGGAGCCACCGCCCAGCGACAACAGCAGACACAGCCAGACCGCCCGGATCACGATCCGTTCTCCCGCAGCAGCGCGTCGGCACAGGGGGCACTCTGCGCGCGGGCGAGCGCATCCAGGCAGGCGGATCGCTGCTCCTTGGGCTGCGCGCCCAACCGTTCCACCGCCCGGTGAAAACGCCGAAAATCCCCTCCGGCGCGCCGCAGCAGCGCACGAAAGCCCGGTGTCGCATCGTGGTAGGTGGCCACCGACAGCAGCTTGGCGTTGTTCAATTCGCCCGACATCCAGCGCCCGAAGCCGTCGGCCACCGTGAAGCCGGCGGTCAGCGCCCGGTACTCCTGCCGCAGACCCTGCAAGCGTTCCTGCTTGCGCTGGCGCTTGAGCGCGGGGGGCTCATCGCTGGCGTAGATCTGCCGCAGGTCCTCACGCGCCGCGCACAACAGATCCAACACCTTGCGGCGGTTGTCGAGGCGCTGACGGTATCGGAGCAGGGCCTCGTGACGGCCCTGCGCGCGCAGCCAGCGCTCGACCCCGGCCTGCTGTACCGCCGTCGCATAGGCTTCGTTGAAGGCGCTGTCGTCGTCGATATACACCCGCCGGTGCGCCAGCTCGTGGAACAGCAATCCGGCCAGCCCTGGTTCCGACCAGCCGATGAAGGTGTTGAGCACCGGATCGTCGAACCAGCCCAGCGTCGAGTAGGCGGCGATGGGTGCGGTATGCACATCCATACCCTCGCCGCGCAACCGCGCGGCATCTTCGGCCAGCATGGCTTCATCGAAATACCCCCGATAGGCGATGCACCCGGCAAAGGGATGGCACCAAGTGTTCAGCCTGAGCGCAAACTCCGGCGCTGCATAGAGGTTCTTCACCACCCAGGGGCGGCCGATGTCCGCATAGTCGGCGTAGCTGTCACCCACTGGCAGCGCCAGCGTCTGTTCGGCGAAACGGCGCAGCGCGAGCACCCGGTGCAACCGATCGGCCAGTTCGGGCGCGGTCGAAGCGTCCTCCAGCCAGTCCGCAATCGGCCGCGTCTGGCGCTGGATCGCCAGGTGCCCGGACAGGCTCTGGGCGTAATAGGGCAGCTCTGCACAGCCCGCCAGCAACGGCAGGACGAGCAGCAGCATTCGCAAGGCGTTCATGACCCTATTGGACCCGACGGGACGGCAAAGTCAACCGTGCCCCGCCTTTGCCGTCAAGGCAGGCGCTGTGCTAATCTTGTCGGCCCTCTCACGGCGCGGCGCGATGGAACAGATCGAGATCGACACGGCGGAAGACATCACCCTGTTCACCGATGAGGAACGGGTTTCCGTGCGCAAGGTCGATGCGGTGTTCGAGCAGACCTGTCCACTGCGCGGCGAGCGGCGCCAGTTCACCCTGTTCAACGGCAGTCACTGCCATCAGCGCGCCGAACGCCGCTTCGGACCCAAAACAAAGCACCGCGTCAACCTGCAGATCCTCGACGGCACACCGCGTCGGCGGCGCGAGCTGGCCCTCGGCTGGCTGATCGGCAGCGGGATACTCGGCATCCTCAGTTTTCTGCTGATCTACCGACAGTTTTTCTCCGGCCAGCCCGCCAGTCCCCTGCTGGCGTCGCTGATCGCGGTCAGCCTGAGCCTGTTCCTGATCGGTCTCATGCTCGCGCTCTACCTGAGCCGAACCCGCATCCGCTATTACAGCCGCTTCGGCCGGGTGCCCCTGCTGGAGTTGATCGGCAACCGACCGAGCGCCGACGCGCTGGCCGATTTTCTGCGCCGGTTGAGCCACCAGGTGCGTCTTTCGCGCCACAACCACCCACGTTCCGAGACCGATGCGCTGTCTTTCGAATTGCGTGACCTGCGCCGACTGCGCGACGAGGGCGTGATCAGTGACGGCGATTACGAACAGGCCAAACAGCGCATCTTCGCCCACCCGGCCTACCGCGCCTGACCCAAGGATTCCGACACCGCAGTGAGGTAACGATGAAACCCCGACTGATCAGCTTCAAGCTCTGCCCCTTCGTTCAGAAGGCCGTCCTCACCCTGTTGCACAAGGGGGTGGATTTCGACATCGAATACATCGACCTCGAGAACCCGCCCGGCTGGTTCCTCGAGCTGTCACCGCTGGGCCGCGTGCCGGTGCTGCAGGTCGGCGACGAGGTGCTGTTCGAATCCTCGGTCATCGTCGAATACCTGGACGAGGTGAACCCGCCCTCGCTGCACCCGACCGATCCGCTGAAGAAGGCCCAGAACCGCAGCTGGATCGAGTTCGGCAACGAATGCCTGATGAACGCCTTCGGTCTGGTGATGGCCGACGACGAAGCCGCCTGGCGCGAACAGAACGACGCTCTGCTTGGCAAGCTCGACCGACTGGAACAGCAACTGGGCGACGGCCCGTACTTCAACGGTGACGCGCTGGCACTGGTCGATCTCTGTTATATCCCACTGTTCCAGCGTCTGCAGTATTGCGACGAAGCCTGCCCCGGACCACTGGATGCACACCGGCATCCGAAACTGCAGGCCTGGCGCGCAGGACTGATGGAGCTGCCGGTCGTGGCCCGTTCCACGGTGCCGGAGATCCGCGATCTGTACCGCCGCATGATGCAGATGAAAGGCGGCTATCTGGGGCAACGCATCGACCTTGGCGAAGGCTGAGCGATGAACCTGCGCGATCTGCAATACCTGGTCACGGTCGCCGAGACCCGACACTTCGGTCGTGCAGCAGAGCAGTGTTTCGTCAGCCAGCCGACGCTGTCCGGCCAGATCAAGAAACTGGAACAGGAGCTGGGCGTGACCCTGTTCGAACGCACCAACCGCCGGGTGGAGGTGACCCCGGCCGGCGAGGTCATTCTGCAGCACGCGCGGCAAATCCTGGAACAGGCCGATGTCATCCGCCAGACGGCCCAGGCCTTCAAGGACCCGGTGGCCGGCCCCTTGCGGCTGGGCGCAATACCGACCATCAGCCCCTATCTGACGCCGTTCATCCTCAAGCCCCTGCAACAGGAATGGCCGCAGATGCGGCTGGTACTTTCCGAGGAGAAGACCGACCGCCTGCTGCAGCGCCTGCATGACCACGAGATCGACGCCGCGATCCTCGCCACCGAGCACGGCGACCCGGAATTCACCCGTATCCCGCTGTTCCGGGAGCCCTTCTGGCTGGCCATTCCACGCGACTCCGAGCTCTACACCAAGGACGACATCAGCCAGGAGGATCTGGCCGGCTGCGAACTGCTGCTGCTGGCGGAGGGCCACTGTCTGGCCCAGCAGGCCATCGACCTGTGCCGGCTGGATCGGCGCGATCCGAACAGCGAACTGGCCAACCTGCGCGCGACCAGCCTGGAGACCCTGTTGCAACTGGTCTCCGCCGGCTACGGCTCGACCCTGGTGCCGGCGCTGGCGGTGAGCAGCCCATGGACCTCGGGCCGTGGCATCATCGTCCGCGAGCTGGATCTGCCCGGCGCCTCGCGCGATGTGTCGCTGTATTTCCGGCGCAGTTTCCCGCGCCGTGCGGCGCTGGAGGCGCTTTGCGACACCCTGCGGCGACACCTGCCGAACACGGTGCAGCTGCTGAACGCCAATGAATAGGTAATAGCTATTATTTACAAAGAATCAAACGATTTTAACTTAATTCGCTCATCCCCCATACTGCGCTCCGTCGCCTGCACACAGGCATTACCTTTATCCATTGATTCATCAGGAGCACAGCCATGAAGTTTGAAAACAAAGAAGGCCAACCGGTCCCCCAGGTCACTTTCCGTA
>JALSKD010000071.1 GCA_026989015.1 Gammaproteobacteria bacterium | reverse complement strand
GATTGCCGCCGGATGCGCTCTGTGAGGACGAGGGATTCATTCTCGAGGACAGCCTGAGGGTGATCCAGCAATTCCATGATCCGCAGCGGTTTTCCATGTGCCGCATCGGTCTTGCGCCCTGTTCGCCATTCAGTGTCAGCGGTGAGCTGATGCGCCAGAGCGCGGAACTGGCGCGCGCCCACCCTCGGGTGCGCCTGCACACGCACCTGGCGGAAACCCTCGACGAGAACCGCTATTGTCGGCAGAAGTTCGGCATGCGCCCGCTGGACTACATGGACCATCTGCGCTGGCTCGGTGACGATGTCTGGTTCGCCCACATGGTGCACCCGAACGACGACGAGATCGGCGTGCTGGCCGATCGCTGCACCGGCGTCTGCCACTGCCCGAGCAGCAACATGATTCTGGCCTCCGGCATTGCGCCGGTACGCAGCATGGTCGACCGGGGTGTGCCGGTCGGACTGGGCGTGGACGGCTCTGCCAGCAACGACGGCAATCACCTGCTCGGAGAAGCCCGTCAGGCGATGCTGTTGCAGCGGGTGGGTTGGCCCGGGTTCGAGTCTCGTGCCGACCGTTTCAGCGCCCGCGAAGCGCTGGAACTGGCGACGCTGGGCGGTGCGCGGTTGCTGGGGCGGGACGATATCGGTGCGCTGGAGCCAGGCATGGCGGCGGATGTGGTGGCCTTCCGCGTCGATGACCTGGCCCATGCCGGAGCGGTGAGCGATCCGGTGGCCGCGTTGCTGACCTGCGCGCCGGGCAGGGTCTGGCTGTCGGTCATCAACGGCCGCATCCGGGTGCGCGACGGTGCGCTTTTGCAGGGCGGACTCGAGCCGCTTATCATCCGTCACAATCAATTGGCCGAGGGCCTGCTGCAGAAGGCCGGACTCAAGAGGTGAACATGCCCGATACACCCGCTGTACCCGATTTCGTCCGTGACTGCATCGACCTGGCGCAACCCTGCCTGGGCAGCCGCGTGCTGGCGGTCAGCGACGAATTTTTCGCCGCCGCCGAACGCATGCTGAATCCGCAACCGGCGGTGTTCATCGAGGGCAAGTACGACGACCACGGCAAATGGATGGACGGATGGGAGACCCGGCGGCGCCGCGATGGCGGCGAGGACTGGGCGATCATCGCCCTGGGCCGGCCCGGCGTGATCCGCGGTTTCGATATCGACACCTCACACTTTACCGGCAATTACCCGCCGGCGCTGTCCATCGATGCCTGTTACAGCGATGCCGATCCGGACATTGATGGCGACTGGCAGCCGCTGTTGCCGATCCATGCGCTGGGGCCGGACCGGCATCATTTCGTGGCCGTGGATTCGGAGCGGGTCTGGACGCATCTGCGCCTGCGGCTGCACCCGGACGGCGGCATCGCCCGCCTGCGGGTCTATGGGGAACTGGCGATCGACTGGTCGGGCCGGGACGACACACTGTTCGATTTGGCGGCGCTGGAGAACGGCGGCCGAGCCATCGCCTGGAACGATGCCCATTTCGGCCATCCTGCCAACCTGCTGAAGCCGGGCAGGGGGATCAACATGGGTGACGGCTGGGAGACCCGCCGGCGGCGCGAACCGGGCAACGACTGGTGCCTGATCGCCCTCGGCCATGCCGGCATCATCGAGGAGATCGAGGTGGATACCGCCTTCTTCAAGGGCAATTTCCCGGCCGCCTGTTCACTGCAGGCGGCGCGGGTGGAGCAGGCCGAGCGTACCGCGCTGATCACCCAGTCGATGTTCTGGCCGGAACTGCTGCCCCGCCAGACGCTGGAAGCCGATGCGGTGGCTTGTTTCCGGGAACTGGCGGACCTCGGCGCGGTGACCCATGTGCGCTTCAACATCTTCCCCGATGGCGGTGTCAGTCGCCTGCGGGTGCGCGGCCGGCCGGCATGAAGACGCTGGATCTGCAGCCGCTGACGGCCGCGGCCTTCGCCCCTTACGGCGATGTCATCGAGACCGCCGGCCATGAGGCACAGGACATGAACCGTGGCATGGCCATGCGCTGGCCCGACCTGGCTCGCATCAACACCGATGCCGACGGGCAGGTTACCATCGGCCGGGTGCGCAGCCGTCGCTATCCCCAGCCCTGGGATCTGACTCGGGTTGAGCGCCATCCATTGGGCAGCCAGGCCTTTATCCCGCTGGAGACCACGCCCTTCGTGGTGGTGGTGGCCGAGGCCGGCGATCCTCCGAAGCCGGGTGCGCTGCACGGTTTCGTCACCGATGGCGCACAGGGCGTCCACTACCGTCGCGGTGTCTGGCATGCGCCCCTGCTGACGCCGTTCGCGGCCATGGACTTCATCGTCGTCGACCGCATCGGCCCCGGAGAGAATTGCGAGGAATACCGTCTTCCGCAGGGTGAAACCCTGCGCATCTGCGTATAGACTGCGCCTTCCTCAACCGCCCTGTCGAACCCGGTCCATGGACAAATACTTCATCACCGCCCAGGAATTGCTGGAAAGCTCTTTCCGTCTCGCGCACATGATCCACGAAGACGGCTTCCGGCCCCAGTTCATTGTCGGTATCTGGCGCGGCGGCGCACCGATCGGCATCGCGGTGCAGGAGTATTTCGAATACAAGGGGGTGAGCACCGACCATATCGCTGTGCGCACCTCGTCCTATACCGGCATCGACCGGCAGTCGCGTGAAATCCGTGTGCACGGGCTGGATTACCTGATCAAGAACGCCAACGCCGAGGACGGCCTGCTGATCGTCGATGATGTCTTCGATTCCGGACGCAGTATCGAGGCGCTGATCGCCGAAATCCGCCGCAAGTCACGGCTCAATACGCCGGAGGACATCCGGGTCGCCTGCGCCTGGTACAAGCCGGCCCGCCGGGCGGTGGAGCGTGAACCGGATTATTTCGTGCATCAAAACGACGACTGGCTGGTGTTCCCGCATGAGCTGACCGGCCTGAGCCGCGAGGAAATCGTTGCCGGCAAGCGCGATCTGCAGAACATCACCGACCTGTTCTGATCCTCAGAACAACTGGTCGATGGTCGGTATGTCGCTGTACAGGCGGCGCACTTCCAGCTCGATCTCCATCAGCGCGTCCACCACCCGCGGGTCGAAATGGCTGCCACGGCCGGCGCGTACCTCGCGGAACACCTGATCCAGCTCGCTGGCGGCCTGATAGACCCGGTCCGAGGCCATGCTGTCGAAGACATCGGCCACAGCGCAGATGCGGCCTTCCAGCGGGATGTCATTGCCCGCCAGCCCGCGCGGGTAACCGTAGCCGTTCCAGCGTTCGTGATGGCTGAGGATGATGCGCCGCGCCATCGCCAGCATCTCCGTTTCCGGGGTTTTCAGA
>JALSKD010000070.1 GCA_026989015.1 Gammaproteobacteria bacterium | reverse complement strand
TGCTCCTCGATCTGCGCCATGCGCTCGAGGATCTGCGGGTCGTCCTCGGCCAGCGCGCGCGCCTTTTCAAGGGCTTCTTCGAAGCGCTGGATCGCCGCGGGGACGACCTTGAACGGTTTCTTCAGGGTCGGGCGCAGCACCAGATTGCGCAAGGCCACCCCGGACAGCAGGCCTTCGGAGAACATGCTTTCGTAGGCGGTATAGCGCTCGAAATCCTGCTCGAAGAACGCATCGATCTCTTCGCTGGTGTGAATCACGCCGCTGAGCGTGACCGCCAGCGCGGTCAACGACAGCAGCAATACGATGAGAAACGCGGCGGCGAGCTTGGTGGTGATCTTGAATTGGTTGAGCATGACGGGGCTACCTCTGTGACAACGAACACGCGCCCTCGGCGCATGGGTCATGGAGTATAGCGGCCGCCGGAGTTTTTTCTTGAGGAGGAAAAGCGAGGTGCCCGAAAGGTCAGAAGGGCATGCCGCCGGGGGGCAGCTTGCCCTTCATGGCCGACATCATGCCGCGCATGGCGCCCTTGTTGCCCATCTTCTTCATCATTTTCTGCATCTGCTTGTGCTGCTTGAGCAGGCGGTTCACATCCTGGATCTGCGTGCCGGAACCCTGCGCCACGCGGCGCTTGCGCGAACCGTTGATGATCTCGGGCCGGCGCCGTTCCTGGGGTGTCATCGAGTCGATGATGGCCACCATGCGGCGGATCTGCTTCATGTGTTCCGGGTTTTGCAACTGTGCGGAGATGTTGCCCCCCACGCCCGGGAGCTTGTCGATGAGGCTGGAGAGGCCGCCCATCTTGTCCATCTGGGCGAATTGGTCGCGCAGGTCCTCGAGGTCGAAGCCCTTGCCCTTGCGCACCTTGCGCACCAGCTTGCGGGCCTTGTCCTGGTCCACCTTCTGATGGGCTTCCTCGACCAGCGACAGGATGTCGCCCATGCCGAGGATGCGCGAAGCGATGCGGTCGGGATGGAAGGCTTCCAGGGCGTCGGTTTTTTCGCCGGAGCCGATGAACTTGATCGGCCGCCCGGTGATCTGGCGCACCGACAGCGCGGCCCCGCCACGGGCATCGCCATCGGTCTTGGTCAACACCACGCCGGACAGCGGCAGCGCGTCGCCAAAGGCCTTGGCGGTATTGGCGGCGTCCTGGCCGGTCATGCTGTCGACCACGAACAGGGTTTCCTGCGGTTCCACGGCCTGGTGGATGGCGCGGATCTCGTCCATCATCGCATCGTCAATGTGCAGCCGGCCCGCGGTATCGACGATCAGCACATCGACCAGGTCACGACGCGCGGTGTCGAAAGCGGCGCGGGCGATGTCCACCGGCTTCTGCGAAGGGTCACTGGGGAAGAATTCGGCACCCACCTCGCCGGCCAGCGTCTTCAGCTGTTCGATCGCCGCCGGGCGGTAGACATCGGCGGAAACCAGCATCACCCGTTTCTTGTCCTGCTCGATGAGGCGCCGTGCCAGCTTGGCGGCGGTGGTGGTCTTGCCCGCACCCTGCAGACCGGCCATCAGCACCACCACCGGCGGTCTCGCCGCCAGATTCAGTCCTTCGTGGTTATCGCCCATGGTGGCGATCAGCTCGTCGTTGACGACCTTGATCAGCGCCTGCCCCGGCGACAGGCTGGTCAGCACTTCCTGGCCGACGGCCTTTTCGCGCACGCGATCGATGAAGTCGCGCACCACCGGCAGCGCGACATCGGCCTCGAGCAGCGCCATGCGCACTTCGCGCAGGGTGTCCTTGATGTTGTCTTCGGTGAGGCGACCCTGTCCGCGAAGGTTCTTGACCGTGCGCGACAGGCGTTCTGTCAGGTTGTCAAACATGGGCGAGAGGCGATTCCGGCTGTGATCAGGCGCGGATTATAGCGTGAACAGCTCGCCGCCCGACAGCCGTTTGAGGGAAAAATCGGGCAGCGCCTGCTGGCATTCGCGGTAGATCAGATCTTCCTCGCCCGGCTTGAAGTGGGTGAGCCAGATCTGCGGCCGGTGGCGCAGCTTGGCCAGGTCCTTCGCCAGCAGGCTCGGGCAGTAGTGCTTGGAGATGCGGCTGATCTCCAGATCGTCCTCGGCGAAGGCCGATTCCACGAACAGCAGATCGAGCCGCTCGTATGCGTTGAGCCGCTGCCACAGGCTGTCGTTGGTGGTGGTATCGCCACTGAAGGCCACTACCGCTTCGGGGCTGCGGATGCAATAGCCGACGCCGGGCACGGTGTGGTTGACCGGTATCATCTCGATCTCACGGTCACCGATACTCAGCTTTTCGCCGGGCTGCATCGGCTGAAAACGGATGCAGGGCTTGTCCTTGTTGGGCAGCTCGGAAAAATCCGGCCAGATCACCCAGTTGAAGACATGCGCCTTCAGCGCCTTGATGGTTTTCTCCAGCGCATGCACGACGATCGGCTCCTCGTGCACGCCGAACATGCTGTCTGCGAGCAAGGGCAGGCCGGCAATGTGGTCCATGTGCGAGTGTGTGAGAAAAATATGACGGATACCGGTCATCCGCGGCAGCGGGAGATCCCCGAGGCCGGTGCCGGCATCGATCAGCAGATCATCATCGATCTGGAAGCAGGTGGTGCGCAATTCGCCACCGATGCCGCCGGACCATCCCAATACCTTGATGTGCATAAAACCTCATGATTGAACCGGAGAAAACCGGTCGCCCGCAAGAACCCCGGTTGCCCCCATTTATAGCAAGCTCTGCATCGATTGCACGGTTCCTGACTCTATCACAGCCTGCGCCACGTTCTGAATACGGCGTCACACTGTCCATTGCCGGGGCTTCATTTTGCGAACGGCTTCACTCCGAGCGTTGCACAATCATCCACCGTACCACCCATCGCCTTCATTGCCCCGCGGGTTTGGTGCTAGAATGACGGACCGTTAACGCCATTCATCGTGACCGCTTCGCGCCTGTGACCTTACTCAGCCTTCTCAGCCTTGCCGGCTACAGCCTGTCCGCGTTTCTGATCTTCCGCAACCTGTCCGACTGGCAACCGTCCCGCCGCTGGCTGGCGCTGAGCCCGGCCCTGTTTGCTGTGCTGGTCGAAGCGCTGCAGCTGCGCCAGGCCATCTACCTTGCGGACGGACGGCTGGATCTGGACTTCTTCAATGCCTTCGCGCTGGTCAGCTGGCTGGTAAGCATCCAGATCCTGATCGCCAGCCTGTACCGGCCGTTGCACAGCCTTGGCATCCCGATGTTTCCGCTGGCCGGTCTCGCCGCTCTGGCAGCCGCAGTGCTGCCCGCGGGCCATGTTTTCGTGCTGACGCCGAGTCCGGCCATCCAGGGGCACATCATGCTGTCGATCATCGCCTACAGCCTGATCATGCTCAGT
>JALSKD010000069.1 GCA_026989015.1 Gammaproteobacteria bacterium | reverse complement strand
ATTCCAGCCGCACCGGGTAGCGCCATTCCAGCACTTCCGGATCGGTCAGCCGCGAGTTGGTCATGTGGGTATGCACCGCGCTGCAGCCGTGGTGCCCTTGGCTGGCGCCCTCGCCGCCGCACAGGGTTTCGTAGTACTGATGCCGTTCATTGCCCCAGGTGACATTGTTCATCGTGCCCTGGGCGGCGGCGCAGACCCCCAGCGCACCGAGCAGGGTATCGACGATGGCCTGCGAGGTTTCCACATTGCCGGCCACCACCGCCGCCGGGTAGCGCGGGTTGATCATGCTGCCCTCGGGCAGTCGGATCTCCAGCGGCTTCAGGCAGCCTTCGTTGAGCGGGATCTCGTCGTCCACCAGGCATCGGAACACATACAGCACCGCCGCCCGCGCGATGGCCGAAGGGGCGTTGAAATTGCCGGCATGCTGGTCACTGGTGCCGCTGAAATCGATCACCGCGCGGCGCCGGGCCTTGTCCAGACGGATGCTGACGCAGATCCGCGAACCGTCGTCCATCGGGTAGCAGAAGGCGCCGTCCGACAGCACATCCAGCACCCGACGCACCGATTCCTCGGCATTGTTCTGCACATGACGCATGTAGGCCTGTACCACGGCCAGACCGTAATGATCGACCATCTTCAGCAGTTCCTGCATGCCCTTCTCGCAGGCCGCCAGCTGGGCCTTGAAGTCGGCAATGTTCATGTCCGGGTTGCGCGCCGGCCAGCGACCCGCGCCGAGCCGTTCGCGGATTTCCGTTTCGAGGAACCGGCCTTCATCGACGATCTTCAGATTGTCGAGCAGCACCCCTTCCTCGTCCACATGGCTGGAATCGGCGGGCATCGAGCCCGGCGTCTTGCCGCCGATGTCGGCATGGTGACCCCGCGAGGCCACATAGAACAGAACCTGTTCCTTGCGCCCGTCACCGGCCGTGCCGAACACCGGCTTGATCAGCGTGACATCCGGCAGGTGGGTACCGCCGTTGTAAGGCGCATTGAGAAGGTAGGCATCGCCTCGCCGCATCCTGCCCCGCCAGTGGCGGATCACCGCCTTGATGCTCTCGCTCATCGAGCCCAGATGCACCGGCATGTGCGGCGCATTGGCGATCAGGTCACCCTCGGCATCAAACAGCGCGCAGGAGAAATCCAGGCGCTCCTTGATGTTGACCGAGGCGGCCGTGTTCTCCAGCACCGCGCCCATCTGCTCGGCGATTGACATGAACAGGTTGTTGAAGATTTCAAGCATCACGGGGTCCACTTCGGTACCCACTGCAAAACGCCGCGTTTGGGCCTGATGTCGCTCCAGCAACAGGTCCCCGCTGCGGCTCAGGCGACCGCGCCAGCCGGGCTCGATGACGATGGTACTGGTCGGTTCGATGATCACCGCCGGCCCTTCGATCCACTGCTCCAGTGGCAGGTGCTCGCGGGCGATGAAGGGCACTTCGCGGGTTTCGCCGCCCAGCGTCACCGGGTGTTGGGCCAGCGGCCTGCCGTCACGGCCTGCCTCGTCGATGAGCGGCTGCGGTGGCGGCCGGTGGCGGGCGATGCTCTCGACCTCCAGCGAGCGCACGACCAGCGTGCGCTCCGGCGCAACAAAACCGAAGGACTGGCGATGCGCCCGTTCGAAGGCACTGCGTACCGCCTCGGCATCGCCCCAGTCCACCGGCAGCGCGGTATCGGAGCCCAGGTAATGGCAATGCAGGCGACAGCGGTGTTCGATGCCCCTGGCATCGGCGCCCTGATCCAGCAGTACCGCGCGCCCTTCGTCGGCAAGCCGGTCGCGCAGCAGGCCCAGCCGCTCGAGCAGTGCGTCGTCCAGTGCCTCTTCGATGCTGCGCTCATGGATCTGACGCAGATCCGCCAGCCCCATGCCATAGGCGGACAGCACGCCGGCATGCGGATGCAGGAAGATGCGCTTCATGTTCAGGGCGTCGGCGACGCCGCAGGCATGCTGGGCACCCGCACCGCCGAAGCAGACCAGGGTGTACTCCGCCACATCGTAACCGCGCTGCACCGAGATCTTCTTGATCGCGTTGGCCATGTTCTCGATGGCGATGTCGAGAAAACCCTGGGCCACCTGTTCCGGGCTCAGGCGCTTGCCGGTGGCTTCGGCGATCGCGTTGGCCAAAGCCCCGAAACGCTCCCGCACCACTTCCGCATCCAGCGGCTGATCCGCATCGGGGCCAAACACGCGGGGAAAATGCTGTGGCTGGATGCGGCCCAGCATCACATTGCAATCGGTCACGCACAGAGGGCCGCCGTTGCCGTAACAGGCCGGTCCGGGGTCGGCACCGGCGGATTCCGGTCCGACGCGGAAACGGGCGCCGTCGAAGTCGAGTACCGATCCGCCGCCGGCGGCCACCGTATGGATGCGCATCATCGGCGCGCGCATGCGCACCCCGGCCACTTCGGTTTCGAAGGCGCGCTCGAATTCGCCGGCATAATGGCAGACATCGGTAGAGGTGCCGCCCATGTCGAAGCCGATCAGACGATCGAAACCGGCGGCCCGCGCGGTCTCCACCATCCCCACCACGCCTCCGGCCGGACCGGACAAGATCGCGTCCTTGCCGGCAAAGCGGTGGGCCTCGGTCAGCCCGCCACTGGACTGCATGAACTGCAGTCGGTTGTCGCCCGGATGCAGGCGGTTCAGGGCGTCGGCGACCCGGTCCACATAACGCCGCAGGATCGGCGACAGATAGGCATCGACCACGGTGGTATCGCCGCGCGACACCAGCTTCATCAGCGGGCTGACCCGGTGGGACAGCGAGATCTGTGTGAAACCGACCTCGCGCGCGATGTCGCCGGCGATGCGTTCGTGCGCTTCCTGACGGTAGGCATGAAGAAAGGCAATGGCCACCGAGCGGATGCCCCGGTTGTGTGCCTGCTGCAGACCGGCACGCAGAGCGTCCTCGTCCAGCGGCTGAAGGATTTTCCCGTCGGCGGCCACCCGCTCGCGCGCTTCCAGCACCGATGCGTACAGCATGTCGGGCAGCCGGATCTTCAGTTCGAACAGCCGGGGCCGGTTCTGATAGCCGATGCGCAGGGCGTCGGCAAAGCCCTCGGTGATCACCAGCAGGGTCGGATCGCCCTTGCGTTCGAGCAGGGCGTTGGTGGCCACCGTGGTGCCCATCTTGACCACGAAGGGCTGCTGCGGGTCCAGCGGACGACCGGCGGCGGCCTCGGCCTCGACGAAACGGCGAATGCCCTCGATGGCGGCGTCCTCGTACTGTGAGGGGTTCTCCGACAGCAGCTTGTCGGTGAGCACGCGCCCGTCGGGACTCAGGGCAACGATATCGGTGAAGGTGCCGCCGCGGTCGATCCAGAATTGCCAGCCGTCGTGTCGTGTATCGCTCATCTCAGTTCTGTGTCATCTGCCGGGGCAGCCAGGTGGCGATCTCGGGGAACAGC
>JALSKD010000068.1 GCA_026989015.1 Gammaproteobacteria bacterium | reverse complement strand
CCATCTTCGTGCCGATCATCATTGCCTACACCACCTGGAACTACTACAAGATGTGGGGCAAGGTTTCGGTGGATGAAATCAAGAACCGTTTCGCGGCCTATTGACCTGGCGCAGCGACCAACCCGGAACAACCGAGGAGAATGAAATGTGGTATTTCGCGTGGATATTGGGCGTGCTGCTGGCACTGTCCTTCGGCATCATCAATGCCCTGTGGTACGAGGCCGAGGGGGCGCTGGATGACGAGGACAGTGATCAGGGCGCCTGAAGCAGGCAGTGGCCCCGGGGGGGGATAAGGGTGAGAATGCGATCGGTCAACATCGTCCTGGTGCTGTTGCTGCTAGCGCTGTCTGCCGCCGTGCATGCGGAGCATGACGGGGCGCCGGCCATCGACCGGGACATGAACTACCGCATCGACACGGTGGTGGAACGCCCCACCACCGTGGTCGAGGCCCGTTCGACTGCCGATCACAGCGAGTTCGAAGAGCTGAAGGGGCCGTTCGGCAGCGGTCCGGAGGTGACGCGTGCCTGCCTCAAGTGCCACAACAAGGCCGGGCACCAGTTCCAGAAGAACATCCACTGGACCTGGGAATATACGAATCCGGATACCGGCCAATTGCTGGGCAAGCGCTACCTGATCAACAATTTCTGTACCAATGCCCGCGGCAATGAGGGGATGTGCGCGCAATGCCACGCCAGCTTCAACTGGAAGGACGACAGCTTCGATTTCACCAACCAGGAGAACATCGATTGCGTGGTTTGCCACGACCGCACCGGCACCTATTACAAGACGCCCCCGACCCGCGGCAACAAGGCCTGTGCTGTCATGTTCGAGGGCAAGCAGCCGATCCAGTGGACCCAGGTTGCGCAGTCCGCCGGCATGCCGGGCCGCGAGAACTGCGGCGGCTGCCATTTCTACGGGGGTGGCGGTGATGGCGTCAAGCACGGCGATCTCGATTCCTCGCTGATCCATCCGGACAAGAAGCTGGATGTGCACATGGACGAGAACGGCCTCAATTTCTCCTGCGCCACCTGTCATGTGACCCGGCAGCATGTCTGGGCCGGTTCGCGCTATCATCCGATCGCCCATGACAGCGAGGGCACCGGCAAGCCCGGGCTGCGCCGCGATGTGGCGACCTGTGAATCCTGCCACGGGCTGCAGCCGCACCCGGGCAACCGTTTGCTCGGCATCAAGCTCAACAACCATGTGGACCGTATCGCCTGCCAGACCTGTCATGTGCCGGCTCTGGCCCGCGGCGGTGTGGCGACCAAGGTGGACTGGGACTGGCGCACCGCCGGGCGGCTGAAGAACGGTGAAGGCTACAAGGAAAAGAACTACACCCAGGGCAATGGCGAGCACCGCGCCACCTACAAGTCGATCAAGGGATCCTTCAAATACGACGAGAATTTTCCGCCCCGGTACTACTGGTTCAATGGCGAGATCGAGTACACCACCATCGATACCGTCTTCGACCCGCAGCAGGCACCGATCGACATCAATCATCTCCACGGCAGCGCCGACGACGGCAAGTCGCGGATCTGGCCCTTCAAGCGCATGCATACCATCCAGCCCTACGACAAGGGACGCAACACGCTCGTCTACATGCACCTGTGGGGCGATGACGATGCGGCCTTCTGGGGCAATTACGATTTCGCCAAGGCGATCAGGGTGGGCATGGAGAAGAACGGCATCCCCTACAGCGGTGAATACGGTTTCATCGAAACCTACTCCTACTGGCCGAGTACCCACATGGTCGCTCCCAAGGAGGATGCGCTGGATTGTGGCGATTGCCACAGCCGCAATGGCCGTCTGGCCGAGATCAAGGGCATTTACATTCCGGGGCGGGACAGCAACCGCTGGCTGGACCTGGCCGGGCTGCTGCTGGTTGGAGGCACCCTGGCCGGTGTTGGCGGGCACGGTCTGGTGCGCATCTTCAGCCGCAAGAAGGGAGGTCGGTCATGAGCATTCGCGAGGTGATGATCTTCAGCCGCTTCGAGCGGTTCTGGCACTGGTCGCAGATGGCGCTGATCTTCCTGCTTCTGTTCACCGGCTTCAATGTGCATGGTTACCTTCAGGCAATGGATTTTCGTCAGGCGGCCCAGCTGCATACCCTGGCCGCGCTGGCGCTGATCCTGCTGTGGGTCTTCGCCATCTTCTGGCATCTGACCACCGGTGCCTGGCGCAACTACCTGCCGACCCGAAACGGACTCTGGTCAGTGGCCCGCTACTACGCCTGGGGCATCTTCAAGGGAGAGCCTCATCCCTACCGCAAACACCTGCACCGCAAGCACAACCCGTTGCAGGCCTTGTCCTACCTGGCGCTTAAACTGTTTCTGTTTCCGGCGATCTGGATCAGCGGCCTGCTCTATCTGCTCTATGAACTGTGGCAGCCCATGGCTCCGTCCGGGGCGCTGGGCTGGGTGGCTCTGGTGCATGTCGCCGCAGCGCTGGCGATCCTGGCCTTCGTCATCATCCATGTCTACCTGCTGACCACCGGTGATTCCTTCGTACACCATGTCAAGCCGATGATCACCGGTTTCGACCGGGTTGAACTGACGCCCGAGGAAGAGGCCTATCTCGAACGGGATGAGCCGCAACGCATTCGCTAGCCCGGGGCGCTGATGGAACGCGCGAAAGCGTTTCTCGGCGCGCAGCGACAGACGGCCCGTTCCCGCCTGCGGCTCACCGTTCTGCTGGGCAATCTGGGCGGTGGCTTGCTGATCGCCGAAGCCTGGCTGCTGGCGCGCATCGTCGATGCGGTGCTGTTCCGCGCCGCGGACCTGGCCGCCGTACTGCCCTACCTGCTGGCCATGCCGGTACTGTTCCTGGCGCGCGCCCTGGTGGTTCATGGTGCCGAGCGCAGTGCCTTTTCCGCCGCCGCGGTCATCAAGCAGCAGCTGCGCGAACAGCTGCTGGGGAAGCTGCAACGCCTCGGTCCGCTGTATCTGAGCGGCCAACGCAGTGGCGAGATGGCCACCCTGCTCAGCGACGGCATCGAAACCCTGGAAGGCTACTATGCCCGCTACCTGCCGGCGATGGCGCTGGCGGTCTGGATTCCCCTTGCCATCCTCGTCTTCGTGTTGCCGGTGGACGCCAGGTCGGCACTGGTGTTGGTCGTCACCGCGCCGCTGATTCCCTTGTTCATGATATGGATCGGCCGGGGCGCGGAACGGCTCAACCAGCAGCAATGGCAACAACTGGCGCGCCTCGGCGCGCGCTTTCTCGATGCCATTCAGGGGCTGACCACGCTGCGCCTGTTCAACGCCACGGCGCGGGAGGCGCGGCTGTTGCGGCAGGACTCGGAGGATTACCGGCGCGCGACGATGCGCGTGTTGCGTGTGGCCTTCCTGTCCTCGCTGGCCCTCGAATTCTTCGCGACCATCTCCATCGCCATCGTCGCGGTATTGCTGGGTTTTCGTCTGCTGTTCCAGGGCGTCGACTTCAAGTCGGCCTTTTTCGTGCTGTTGCTGGCACCGGAGTTCTACCTGCCGTTGCGCGCGCTCGGTGTGCACTATCACGCGCGGATGGAAGCCCTTGCCGCGGCTGAACGCATGCTCGAGGTATTGCAGGAGCCGGATCCCCCATCCGCCGACGGGGGCATCGAACCGCCACGGGAAGCGCCCGGCATCGTGTTCGAGCATGTGGTCTACCGCTACGGTGACCGCCCGGCCCTGGAGGGCGTGAGCCTGGATTGGACGCCGGGCGAATGGCTGGCACTGGTCGGGCCTTCCGGTTCCGGCAAGAGCACGCTGGTGCAGCTGCTGCTCGGCTTCATGGTGCCGGATGAAGGGCGGATTCGGGTGGACGGGACCGATCTGCGCCGGATCGACCCCGCGGCCTGGCGGCGCAACATTGCCTGGGTCCCCCAAAAGCCGCGGCTGTTTGCCGGAACGGTGGCGGAAAACCTGGCCCTGGGCCTGGAACGGGTGGCCCCGGATGCGATGAAACGGGCCCTGGAGCAGGCCCGCGCACTGGAGTTTGTCGAGGCCTTGCCGCAAGGGATGGATACGCCGATCGGCGAGGCGGGTCGGCAACTGTCGGGCGGGCAGGTTCAACGGCTGGCTCTGGCCCGTGCCTTCCTGCGCGATGCCCGCTTGCTGATCCTCGATGAACCGACCGCCCATCTCGATCGGCACAACGAGCGGGCACTGCGTGAGGTGCTGGAAGGCTGGGCCGAAGGGCGTTCCCTGCTGACCGTGGCTCATCGCTTGTCCACGGTGCGGCGTGCCGATCGGATCCTGGTGCTGGACCGTGGCCGCGTGGTGCAGCAGGGTCGGCATGCAGCGCTGCTGGAACAGCCCGGACTGTACCGGGAGCTGGTGCGTGCCGGGGAGCACGGCCGATGAAGGACATCTGGCGATTGTTGCGGCTGATGCGCCCGCAGGCGGGTTGGATGCTGCTGGGTCTGTTGCTGGCGTTGCTGACCCTGTTCGCCAATGTCACGCTGATGGCGGTGTCCGGCTGGTTCATCGCCGCCATGGCGCTGGCCGGCGCGGCCGGCATCAGCATGAACTATTTCTCGCCGGCTGCAATCATCCGCGCGATGGCGATCCTGCGCACCGCCGGTCGCTACGGTGAGCGCCTGGTCACCCACGAGGCTACCCTGCGGCTGATTGCCGAGCTCCGGCTGTGGTTCTACCGTCATCTGGTGCCGCTCGTTCCAGGCCGCCTCGATGGCTACCGCAGCGGGGATCTGTTCAGTCGCGTACTGGCCGACATCAGCCGGCTCGAGGATTTCTACCTGCGAGTGCTGCTGCCGGTGGTGGTGGCGCTGGTCGGCAGCCTGGTGATCAGCCGGGTCGCCGCTGCTCATGACCCGATGCTGGGCTGGATTCTGCTGGTGCTGATGGGCTGCGCGGGGTTGCTGCTGCCATTGGCCGTGGGACGGCTGAGCCGTGAGCCGGCGCGGCAGAGCGTGGAACAGGCGGCCGAACTGCGCGGTCATGTCATCGATGCGGTACAGGGCATGGCGGAACTGACCGTGCATTCGGCACTGGCGCAACAGGCAGGCCGGGTGGCACGCAGTTCACGCCAGTGGATCGATGCCCAGCGGCGGCTGGCCGCGATCCATGCCCTGTCCGAGGCCGGTCTGCTGCTGTTTGCGCATCTGGCCCTGTGGCTGGTGCTGTGGACGGCGATTCCGCTGATGCGGCGTGGCGACATCGATCCGCCGCGGCTGGCGATGCTGGCCTTGTTGTCGCTGGCCGCCTTCGAGGCGGTGATGCCGATGCCCCAGGCGATTCGCCTGCTGGCCTCGGTACGGGTGGCGGCCCGGCGCCTGTTCGAGATCGTCGACCAGCCACCGGCGGTGGAAGAACCGGAACAGGGCGCAGCCGCGCCGGCACGCTTCCTGCTCGAGGTGCAGGGGCTGGGTTTTGCCTGGGATGAGGGTGAAGAGGTGATCCGTGGTCTGGATCTGTGCCTGTCACCCGGCCGCAGGGTGGCGCTGCTGGGGCCGAGTGGCGCCGGCAAGAGCAGCCTGATCCCGTTGCTGCTCGGCTTCCGCCGGCCCGATCGCGGGCGGCTGTTGCTGGGCGGACAGCCGATCGAGAAATACCGTGGCGAGGACCTGCGGGAGTGGATCGCGGTCGCGCCCCAGCAAGTGCACTTGTTCAATGCCAGCATTGCCGAGAACCTGAGGCTGGCAGCGCCCCAGGCCAGTGACGCGGAACTGATGGATGTCTGCCGCAGGCTGCGTCTGGACGGATTCTTGGCGGATCAACCCGACGGCCTGGATACCTGGGTCGGCGAAACCGGCCTGCGGCTGTCCGGCGGTCAGGCGCGGCGGCTGGCGGTGGCGCGCGCCCTGTTGCGCAAGCCGCGCTTGCTGGTGCTCGACGAGCCGGGCGAGGGACTGGATTCGCTGACCGAGCAGGCGATGCTGCACGATCTTCTGGACGGGCTGGGTGATTGTGGCCTGCTGTTGCTGACCCATCACCATGCGGGCCTGGAAGCGATGGATGAGATTCTGGTACTGGAGCAGGGGCGGGTCATCGAACGCGGTCGTTACGAGGAACTGGTGCAGGCCGGCGGCTGGTTCGCCGAATCGCTGTTGCTGGCGGGTTAGGTCGCGTCCTCTTCGATAACCGGCAGTTGCTCCAGCCGCCACTCGGGCAGGCCGCCTTCAAGCCGTTGCGCCCGATAGCCCCGATTGCGCAACAACTTCACCGCATCGAAGGCCAGTACACAATGGGGGCCGCGGCAGTAGGCGACGATCGGTTGCTGCGGATCCAGCGCCTGCAGGTGCTGTTCCAGTTCCGGCAACGGAATGTTCACCGCCCCGGGCAGGTGGCCGCTGCGGTATTCCTCTTCGGGGCGCACATCGATGACCGTCACCCTGCCTTCTCTTGCCCGCTGCAGCAACTCTTCGGCCGGCACCGGCTCCAGTGCGTCGCGGGTCTTCAGGTAATCGTCCACCAGGCGTTGTACCTCGGCCAGGTGCCGTTCGGCCACCTGGCGCAAGTGGGCGAACAGTTCCAGGACATCTTCCCCGCTGACCCGGTAGAGCACCTTCTGTCCCTGTTTGCGGCTGGTCACCAGCCCGGCCTGGCGCAATTGCTGCAGATGCTGGGAGGTGTTGGCGACACTGAGTCCCGACAGCCGGGCCAGCGCGTCCACGCTGCGTTCGCCCTGGGCAAGAAACTCGAGCAGTTCGAGCCGGTTGCCGTTGCTCATGGCCTTGCCGATGCGCGCAAACTGATTGAACAGGTCGTGTTTGAAGGGTTGGGTTGACATGTGCGGAAATCCGGTTATTCTTTAATTCAAGAGATCAATTGAATAGTGTTGATGTCTATTATAGCAATACACACCCATTCGATCACCCATCCAAACGAAACGAGAGGTACTGAGGCATGAACTGGAACGAGTGGCTGAGCGATAACGAAGTCATCCTGCGCCTGGGGGCATTCCTTGGGGTATTTGTGCTGGTGGCCCTGTGGGAACTGCGCGCCCCGCGTCGGACGCTAGAATTGCCCCGTACCCGGCGCTGGGCCAGCAACATCGGTCTGGTGGTGCTGAACAGTATCGTGCTGCGCTTGCTGTTTCCGGCCGCGGCGGTGGGGGTGGCCCTGTTCGCGCAGCAGCAGGGTTGGGGATTGCTCAACCATTACGCGGTGCCGACCGGCTGGGCGGTGCTGATCACGGTGGTGGCGATGGATCTGGTGATCTATCTGCAGCATGTCATGGTGCATGCGGTGCCCCTGCTGTGGCGCTTCCATCGGGTGCACCATGCGGACCTGGACTATGATCTGACCACCGGCTCGCGCTTCCATACCCTGGAGATCATTCTGTCGATGCTGATCAAGTTTGCCACCGTGCTGCTGCTGGGGCCGCCAGTGGCCGGGGTGATCCTGTTCGAAATCATTCTCAATGCCAGTGCCATGTTCAACCACGGCAATATCCGCCTGCCGTCGGGGGTGGACCGCTGGTTGCGCTGGCTGCTGGTGACGCCGGACATGCACCGGGTCCATCACTCGGTCGAAGACAACGAAGCGAACAGCAATTTCGGTTTTGCCCTGCCCTGGTGGGACCGGCTGTTCGGCACCTATCGCGATCAGCCGAGAGAAGGGCACGAGGGCATGACCATTGGCATTCACCGTTACCGCGATCCGCGCCTGGTGGATCGATTGCCGGGCATGCTGGCGCTGCCGTTCATCGGCAAGGTCAGTGGTTATGCGATCAACCGCCGCGAATGGAGCAAGCCCGGTGAGGAGTTGGACTCATGAAGCGCGGGATGTTGGCGGTTCTGCTGTTGGCCGGTATTGCGTTGAGTCTGATCTACCGCGACCGTTTGGACATTGAACAGCTGCGGTCGCTGGTCGAGGCCAGCGGTGGCTGGGGACCGGCGCTGTTCGTGTTGGTGTACGCACTGGCCACGGTGCTGTTCGTGCCCGGATCACTGCTGACCCTGACCGGCGGGCTGCTGTTCGGACCGGTGTGGGGCACGCTGCTGAACCTGAGTGGCGCCACCCTGGGGGCCACGGCTGCGTTCCTGCTGTCCCGCTATCTTGCCAGGGATTGGGTGGAACGTCATACGGACGGACGGCTGTCGCGTCTGCGTGAGGGGGTGGAAGCCGAGGGCTGGCGTTTTGTGGCCTTTGTGCGGCTGGTGCCCCTGTTCCCCTTCAATTTGCTCAACTACGCGCTGGGTCTGACACGGATTCCGCTGGGCAGCTATGCCTTCGTGAGTGCACTGGCCATGCTGCCAGGGGCGCTGGCCTACAGCTGGCTTGGGTATCTGGGCGGTGAAGCGGCGAGTGGTTCGGAAGACCTGGTGCGGAAGCTGCTCGTGGGACTGGCGCTGCTGGCCATCGCCCTGTTTCTGCCGCGTGCCTGGCTCCGCCTGCGCGAGTCGCGCCGCCGGAGTATGCCGCTCAGTCGATGAGCCGGATCTCAGCGCTGGCGTCCCTCGCATCGATGAGAATGCGCAGCCGGGCCGATTCGGCAAGGCGTTCTTCGGGCGACGGATCGTCGGCGCATTGGCAGCCGGCCACCAGGCTGCTGAAGAACAGGGTGCAGACCAGTTCATGGGTGTCCGGCCCGCTGTCCACGGACAGCACCACCGGGTGCAGGTCCTGGTACAGGGCCACGCTGCCCTGACGCAGGGCCTGCTGCAGAGGCAGCAGGCCGGACGGAAGCGCTTCGAGATCGGCCTTCAGCGCCGGTTTCAGCGGCTGTCCATTGCGCAGGGCGTCGAGGCTGCGGGAGAATACGGGCGGTTGCGGGTTCATGGGGCTCCGGTATTGGGGCGCTGTTGCCCCAGGCTGTGGCTGAAGTTCCAGCTGCGGCGCAGCGGCTGGCCTTCCAGAGAAAGGAATTCGACGCGGCCGGAGGGCAGTTCCAGCAGTGCGGCGCTGTGATTGAAGGGGCAGCTGCCGGGGTTGATCACCCGCAGCCGCCCCAGGTCGACCGCAAAGACCTGGTGGCTGTGGCCCACGATCAGCACATCGGCCTTGACCGCGGACAGGCGCCGGGTCCAGTCCGCACAGGCCTGTTCACTGAACCGGCCGCTGCGGTCCAGCAGCCGGATGCCGGCGCCCGGCCGCTCCACTGGAGCGTCGTGGATCAGCAGCAGATGCTGGCCATCCAGCTGCATCTCATGGCGCAGCGGCAGGGCCGCCAGCCAGTCGGCGGCGGAGCAATCCGGATGCCGGCGGATGAAGTCCCGGTCGTGATTGCCCTGAACGCAACGCACCTGATGGATGGTGAGCAGTTCGATGCAGGGCTGCAGTTCGTCGAAATAGCCGGCAATGTCGCCAGCGCATAGCAGCTGTTCCGCACCGCGTTGGCGGAACTGCTTGAGGGCATCCGCCAATGCGGCGGGCCGGGCATGGATATCGGCGATCAGTCCGATGAGCATCTGTAATCCGCATGCGCCATTGCCTGTCCACTCTACCATGGGAAGGGGTCCTGTACAGAATCGGCACAAGCTGATCTAATCGGTTTCAATCTGAAACCGAGACCATCATGACTGTCCTGCTCGAGGCCATCGACCTGATCAAGGATTATCCCGGGCTGCGCGCGGTGGACGGCATCCGCTTTGCCGTCGAAGCCGGCAGCTGCTATGGCCTGCTGGGGCCCAATGGCGCGGGCAAGACCACCACCATGGAAATGCTGGAGGGTTTGACGCCGCTCGACGGTGGAGAAATCCGTTACCGTGGACGACCGGTGGATACGGGTTTCCGCCACGAGATCGGTATCCAGTTCCAGGAAACGGCGTTGCTGGAGCGGCAGACGGTGATGGAGGCGCTTGAGCTGTTCGCGGCCTTCTATGAGCGCCGTGCGGATGTGGGTGCGCTGATTCGGCGTTGCCGGCTGGAGGAGTTTCTCGACCGTGACACCCGCAAACTGTCCGGTGGCCAGCGCCAGCGTCTGCTGCTGGCCATCGCTCTGGTCAATGACCCGGCGCTGGTGTTTCTCGACGAGCCGACCACCGGGCTCGATCCGCAGTCGCGGCGCAATTTCTGGTCACTGATCGAGGACATCAAGCACGAGGGCAAGACCGTGCTGCTGACCACCCACTACATGGAAGAGGCTTATCGCCTGTGTGACCGGATCGCCATCGTCGACCGGGGGCGAATCATCATCGAGGGCGAGCCGGATGCGCTGCTGGCCGAACATTTCGCGGCCACAGTGATCCGTTTGCCCCTGTCGGCCATCGAAACCGGGCGCAGTCTGCCGCCGGAAATCCAGAGGGTGGACGGGCGCTACGAGCTGTTCACCGACGATGTGCCTGCCGCCATCGCCCGGCTTGAGTCGCTCGGCGCCAGCCTGTCCGATTGCCAGATCACTGCGCCGACGCTGGAGGACCTGTTCCTCAAGCTGACCGGCCATGCGCTGAGGCAGTGATGGCATGAAGTTCAGCCTCACCCGTCTGCTGGCCATCCTCCGCGCGCGGCTGCGCGAATTCTACCGGGATACGGCATCCTGGGCCTGGAATCTGTTGATGCCGGTGCTGATCCTGATCGGCTTCGCCTTCATATTCAGCGGAGACACCCAGCCCCTGTACCGGCTGGCCGTGATCGGCGATCCGCAACTCATGGACAGCCTGTTGCGCGATGCCGACTTCGTCGAACGCATCCGGTTGTCGCCCACAGCGCGTGATCAGGCCCTGGTCAAGCTGCAACGGCACCAGTACGACCTGCTGCTGGATGTCACCGTCGAGCCACCCCGCTACTGGATCAACAGCCAGTCCGACAAGGGGCGGGTGATGGAACAATTGCTGCTGAACCGGCCAGCGGTCAATGACGGGCGATTCCAGCGGGCGGAGGTGAGCGGGAAGGATCTGCGTTATGTGGACTGGGTGATGCCGGGCGTACTGGCCATGAACATGATGTTCTCCTGCCTTTGGGGCGTCGGCTGGGTGGTGGTGCGCTACCGCAAGAACGGGGTGTTGCGCCGGTTGCAGGCAACACCCTTGACCGCCTTCGAGTTCCTCAGCGCACAGGTGCTGGCGCGGATGGTGATCGTGGTGTTCGTGACCAGCGCGGTGATCATCGGCGCCAACGCGCTGGTCGGTTTCGTGATGCGCGGTTCCTGGTGGACGCTGGCGCTGGTGTTCACTACCGGTGCGCTGTGCCTCACCAGTCTCGGCCTGATCGTTGCCACCCGTCTCAAGACCGAGGAGGTCGCCGAAGGCCTGCTCAACCTGATGAGCTGGCCGATGATGATCCTGTCGGGCGTCTGGTTCTCGATGGAGAGCGCGCATCCGGTCGCCCAGGCGATCTCCGCCGCGCTGCCTCTCACCTGGCTGGTCGATGCCGCGCGACGGGTCATGCTCGACGGAGCCGGGGTGGCCGAGGTGGCCGGAGATCTGATGCTGATGTCGCTCACCACCCTGTTGCTGCTGGGCGTATCCGCGCGCCTCTTCCGCTGGTCCTGAAGTATATTTCTACAGCCGGGTCGCCGACGGCTTGTGGACATGATAGCCCTGGGCCATGTCCACGCCGAATTCCTTCAGCAGCCGCAGGGTGTCGGCATCCTCGACGAACTCGGCCACGGTTTTCTTGCCGAGTCCGCGGGCGATGGTCACCATCGATTTGACGAAAATCTGGTTGGCGTGATCGTTGCTCAGGTTGACGATGAACTGGCCGTCGAACTTGAGTGCGTCGGCGTTGATGTGCTTGAGGTAGGAAAAGGTCGAAAAGCCGGCGCCGAAATCGTCGAGATAGACACGGCAACCGGTGCGGTGCATCAGCTCGATGAAACGCTGGGCATCGGCGATGTCGGAAACCGCCGCGGTTTCGGTCAGCTCGATGATCAGCCGCGACGGATCGATTCGGTGTGCGCTGATCAGGTTGGCGATGTCGTGGGCCAGCGTGGGTTCATCCAGCGAGCGGCCGGAGATGTTCACCGCCAGCGCCGGAATGTCCTCGTGCCGGGCGAGCAGCTGCACGGCCTGGCGTACCACCCACTGGTCGATGAGCATGATCTTGCCCGACTTCTCCGCCACCGGAATGAAGTTTCCGGGCATGATCAGCTGATCCGGGTGCTCGTCGTCGAGCATGCGGATCAGCAATTCATAGTGGGCCACCTCACCGCTGCGGATGTTTTTGACGGCCTGGTAGTGGAGCACGAAGCGGTCATTGTCCAGCGCGTTGATGATGCGTTCGTTCCAGGTCAGGTGACTGGCCAGCCGTCCCGAGTCTTCCATTTGCGGCTCGTAGAGGCGGCCGGTGTTCTTGCCGCGTTGCTTGGCGGCGTACATGGCGGTGTCGGCATGGGCTACCAGCTCGTCCACGGTGTCGCCATGATCCGGGTACAGGGCGATGCCGATACTCGCCGTGATGCGCAGGTTGTTGCCTTCGAAACGGAACGGCAGCGCGGCGATGGCGTGGACGATGCGCTCCGCCAGCTTGAGTGCCTCGTCCGCGTTTTTGACCGGCGCCAGCAGGCCGAACTCGTCGCCGCCGAGGCGGCTGATGAAGACATCGGAACGCACCAGCGTGCTCAGCTCGCCACTGATGCGGATCAGTACCGAGTCACCGGCACGGTGGCCGAAGGAATCGTTGATGTACTTGAACTCGTCCAGATCGAAGAACAGCAGCGCGAAGCAGCGCTTTTCCCGGCTGAAGCTGGCCAGCATGCGTTCCAGCTCGTCCTGGAAGCGGCGCCGGTTGTACAGTCCGGTCAGGTGATCGCGCTCGGCCAGGTACAGCAACTGTTCGGCGGTCTGTTTCTGGCGGGTGATGTCCTCGTACATCCAGATGCGCCCGATGAACCGGTTTTCCTCGTCCACCACCGGATAGGACAGCTGGTTGATGGTGCGTCCGTCGGCGGTCAGGATTTCGAAGCTCTCGCTGGTTTCGTGGGCGTTCTCCACATCCAGGATATGGCGCGAGAAATGATCGGGGTGGGAGATCACATTGCTCGAATGGCGCAGTACCTCGGCCGTCTTCATGCCGGTGTGGATCGCGTTTTCCTCGATGGTCCAGATGCGCAGGAAGGCGGGATTGAAGTAATCCACCTCCTTGTTCATGTTTTCGTAGAGGATGCCGATGTTCATCGAGGTCAGTAGCGAACGCAGACGCGCATGCTCGCGCTGGGACAGCTCCAGCAGTTGCAGCTGGTCGTGATGCGCCTGTCGCAGCTGATGCTCGCGGTCGCGCAGTTCCCGCGACAGGGTCTGCAGGCTGTGTGCCAGCTGCCCCAGCTCGTCCTCGCTTTCCAGATGCCGGACATCGATGTCGTATTGACCGTCCGAAATCCGGCCGGTGACCTCGCGCAGCGTGTTCAGGTGGCGGGTCAGCCACAGGCCGAGCAGGAACAGCAACAGCGCGCTGAGCAGGATTTCGATGGCGGCAATGCTGATGGCCTGGGACAGCAGTTCGCGGCGGAAGCGGGCGATCTCCTCCAGCGAAAGCACATATTCGACCCGGCCGATCGGAATGCCGGCCAGGGTGACCGGGGATTCCCGCCGCAGATAGGGGCGATCGAAATCGATATCGGTATCGCGGGTTTGCACCTGTTGCGGGTCGATCTCGCGCTGGCCTACCGCCAGAAACTCCTCGCCGGTTGAATCGATCACCCGTACCCGCAGGATGCGGTTGGCGTTGCTGCGGCCGTTGACGATGGCGTTGAGGGTGGATTCCATGGTGGCGAAATCCTGTTCGAACAGGCTGACATTGATGCTGTTTTCGAACAATTGATCCAGGGTCTGCAGCTGGTCGTGGAGCTGTTGGTCGATCTGCCGGTCCACCAGCCGCAGGCTGTTGCCGATGAGCAGTGACAGCATCAGCGTTTCCACCAGCAGGGTCAGGGCAATCAGTCTGAAGCGCAGCGATTTCCGGATCAGGTTCAGCACGGTGCGGTTCCGCCGTTCAGTAGCCGAAGATGCGTTTCACGAAGGGGCGCAATCGGGTCAGATCGGCCTTGATGATGGGCCGGAAGCCCTGCTGCCGGGTGCGCTTGAAGTAACGGAGTCCTTCCTCGGTCATGCCGAAATCCAGCAGAGCCTCGCGCAGCCGCCGAACCGTATCCGGGTCCAGGGCGCCATTGGCGACGAGGAAATTGCCGGGGATGGGCGGAGAAGTGGCCAGCACCCGGATGTCCTGGCCGCCGCGATCCAGGTAACGGCGGTAGGTCGGCGAGGAGAAGGCGGCCGCGTCGCTGCGCCCCATGATCACGCTCTGCAGCGCATTGTTGTGGGAATGGGTATGGCGGATATCGATCCGCTGCAGATCCAGCCCGGCCGAGGCCAGCGTATCCAGCGCCATCAGCGAGATGATGGCCTTTTTCGGTGGCAGCATCACCCGGCCGTTCTGGAGCTGGGCCAGCCGGGTGACCGGCGAGTCGGCGCGGCTGGCGATCACCGCGTGCAACCGGTTACTGGCTACGGCCAGCGGAAGGTAACCGTCACGCAGGATGGCCAGCGCGCCCATGTGCGGGGCGGTCAATACCAGGTCATAGCGCCCTTCGCGGGTGCGTTTCGCAAAACCGGGGAAGTCGCTGGCCGAGGAGATCACCACCGGCCGGCCCATTCGCCGTGACAGGTAGTCGGCCAGCGGCTGGTGCTGCTCGATCAGGTCTGCGGCCGAAAGATAGGGGAAAATGCCCAGTTTCAGGGGTGGCTCTGCAGCCTGCAGTGAAAGGCTCAGTCCGAGCAGGAACGACAACAGCAGTTTCTTCATCCAGGGCATCTTCGGCGGCTTCAATGACCGATGATAGCCGATAACGCTATTTTCTGCCGATCAGGCTGTCGATGGAGACACTTCTTTCGCTGCGCGGTGGCTGACCTTCGGGCTGATCGATATGGAAATACTTGTGGCCATTGAGCATGCCCGAGATCTGCGCACCACGGCCCTTGGCATCATGCCAGACCGCGAAGGCGATGTGCGCCAGGGCCAGCCACAGCAGCACGAGGCTGGCGGCGGAATGCAGGTCGGCACTGCTCAGCCCGCCCATGAAGGGCAGGCCAGAATGGAAAAATCCGCTGACTGCCGTCACCACCGCCAGGGCCGTCATCAACAGGTAGACGGGTTGCCACACCGGGTTGAAGGCATACCAGTCGGGCAGCGGTGTCTTGCCCAGCGAGGCATAGAATCGCAAGGTGTCGCGCAGGATATGGCGCTGCTCCCGGGTGGGGATGAAGAAGCGCCAGTGGCCGGAACCGGCCACGAAGTACAGCAGCAAGCGCCACGCCAGCACCAGCAGCAGGGCCTGTCCCACCATCAGGTGCCAGTCGGTCCAGGCCAGCGGATCCACATCGCTGTGGTCGATGAGCCAGGCACTGAGCCATTCGAAGCCGAAACCGGCGGCAATCAGCCAGTGGGTCAGGCGCTGCTGGAAGGAATAGATCGGAAGGTAATGGATTTCGGGATTCATCGCGTCAGTATAGACGATGCCTCCCGGGAAAAGCGCGCGCCCGTGGCGCGGAAAAGGCCGTGAGCGCTGCCCGGTCGCTACCAGCCGCCGCCCCCGCCACCGCCACCCCCGCCACCGGAGGAGCCGCCGGAGAAACCCGAGCTGGAACCGGGCGCGGAGGAGGCGGAGGCAATGGCGCTGCCCAACTGCTGCGAGAACTGTTGTGCGGCCTGACCAAAACCGCGATCACCGGGGCTGAAGTGCAGGCCGCCGGGGCTGTAATTCGCGGCCACCAGGCCGGCGGCGATCGCCTGTTGCAGCCGCTGGCTCCAGGCGTTCTCCACGCCCAGCGCGATGGCGTAGGGCAAATACTCCTGATAGCGCTCGGCGGTGAACTCCGGTTCGCCGCGCAGCAGCAGGTCATCGGCCTCGGCCACCGACAGGTACTGGCGGAAGCCCTCGATGCGGTCCATCAGCTTGCGTCCGCCAGGGGTCGGCGCCTTGATACACTCGAAGAAGCCGGCATTGACCAGCAACAGCCCGATCAGGCTGGCCACCACCGGCCAGGCCGGCGCCCCCTGCTGCTGTACCAGCGCCGACAGGATGTCCTTCGAAACATAGAGCACGACTGCCAGCATCAGCAGCGGCGGCAGCAGCCGGGTCATGCGCTTGCCCTGCTTCCAGGCGCGCCACAGGCTGTGTCCGAGCAGGGCCATGATGGCCAGCATCATGGTGCTCGACAGGGTGCTGGCGAGCATTCCCGGATCCGGAATCAGCACTATACTGGCGACGATTCCGGCAAGGCTGAGCAGTATCCCGGGCAGCAGGTATTTGCGGTTGGTGTTGAACATCACCCGGTTGTAGTCGGTCTCCAGCCGCTTGCGGTGTTGCCGTTGGGCCTTTTGCAGCAGCGCATGGTTCTGCGGGTCCAACTCCACGCGAGTGCCCGCGGCGAACAGGCTGTCGAGCAGGGCCTGCTCGCCCGGCGCCAGCCGCGCGCCGGAACCCTTGAGCCGGGTGATGACGAAGCGCTTGCCCGGCTTGTCGATCTCGATTTCGCCCTTGACCGCCAGATTGACCAGCGCCGCGGTCAGTGCCTGACGATCATAGCCCATCTGCGTCAGGTAGCGCATCGAGGCCGGCGAGAGGCCGTCCGGCGGACGGTACAGGGGCGCGATGACGCCACGCTCCGGGTCCCTTCCGACCCGTCGCCAGACCAGCAGGTAGTAGATCAGCACGGCCAGCAGGCTGCCGCCGGCGACCAGGTTGTGGCGGTTGTCGGCATAGAGGCTCTCGGCCTTGCCGGGCGGTGTAACCGCCCCCTTGGGCCAGCCGACGACCAGGGTCAGGCCTTCGTGCGCTGCCAGTGGACGGGTGGTTTCGAACACCACATGGCGTTCGTCCTCGATGTAGTGGGTCAGATAGCTCTCGGTGGAACCCTGCGGGCCGGTGTAGCCCTTGAGCCGCAGCCGGTCCGGCGGGAAGGCCGCCGGCAGCGTGACCCGCGCCGAGGCGTGATCGACGGGGAAGGCCCAGCCGTTGCCGGTGACATTCCAGTAGAGTTCGTCGTGGTCGTCGAAGAAACCGAGCTGGCGTGTACTGCGGTAGCGGATGCGGTATTCGTGCTCGCCGGGCTCCAGCAAGCGGTCGGCCCGGCCGAGATAGATGCGCAGCCCGTTGCCGCGTTGCTCGATCCGGCTGGCTTCCGGCTGGCCATCGCGCTCGGCCCCGATCAGCTCGAAACCGACGCGCCGGGTGACGCCCAGCGGCGTGGTATAGCGGGTCGGGAAATCGCGGTAGATGCCACGGCGGATCCGCTGCCCTTCGGCCTGCACGCGGATCGTCTCCTCCACCTCCAGCACGGCGTCGGGGCGGATGGTGATCTCGCTGTGGTAATCGAGGATGCGTTCGGCCGCCAGCACGGGCAGGCATAGCAGCATCAGCAGCGTGGCCGCCAGCAGTGGGGGGAGGCGGCCCTTCATGCGGCGGATTCCTCGTCGAAATCGAAGTATTCGGCGGGACGGAAGCGCAGCAGCCGTGCCACGATCAGATCGGGAAAACTGTCGATGCGGGTGTTCAGGTTGTTGACCGCGCCATTGTAGTAGCGCCGAGCGAACTGGATGTCGCGCTCGATCTCGGTCAGCTGTTGCATCAGTTCCAGATAGTTGCGGTTGCTCTTGAGGTCCGGATAGGCCTCGGCCACCGCGCGGATGTCGAACAGGGAACGGCTGATGCGACGCTCCAGATCACCCTGTTCGCCGGGGCTGTGCCCCGTGCGGGCGCGGTTGCGCAGCTCGATCACCGTGGACAGGGCGGCCTGCTCATAGGCGGCGTACTGCTTGACCACCTCGACTAGCCGCGGGATCAGGTCATGACGCCGCTTGAGCTGCACCTCGATGTCGCTCCAGGCCGACAGCACCCGGTGATGGTCGCGCACCAGCGCGTTGTAGCTGTAAATCAGGACGCCCGCGACCAGCGCGAGCCCGGCAAGCAGTATCCATCCCATGACGGCGCACGCTAACAGGCTTGCGGTCGGGGCACAAGCCGCTCAGCTGGCGTCGAAACGGCCGCAATCGAAAAAGCGGCAGGCCGCCTGGGCAACCCGTGGCGAGAACAGCATGCCGAAATGACCGTGACGGACATGCATGCGCGAGCCGACCGACGGATGCTCGGTCTCGTCGAGGGCCACGGTGCCGTCGTTGGGTCGCGGCAGGCGGTGGAACAGCAGGCGGCCGATACCATAGCCGGACAACCCGGCGATCATCCCCACCTCGATGCCGCGCGGACATTCCGGGGCGGCTTCTAGCAGACCGTGACGGGCGGCGCGGCCCAGCAGCCAGCGGGTGAGGCCGCGGCCGTGCAGATGCCGCGCCAGTGCCGAGCCCTGCAGCGGCGCGCCGAGCATCAGCACGCGCCCCAGCCGCTCGGGCCGCGTGTCGGCCAGCGCATGACAGGCGATGACCCCGCCCAGACTGTGGGTCAACAGATGGATGGCGCCATCGCCGTCGATGCGGTCGAGGAAGGCACTGAGCCGGCGGGCGTTGCCGGCCGGGTCGCGGCGCAGTGAAGCGTAATGGAACACCCGGGTGCGGTAGCCGCAACGGCCGAGCTGCCAGCGCAGCACCGCCATCTCGAGGCCGGTCATCCAGATGCCGTGGACCAGCACGACGGTATCGGTAGCGGGCATGGCAACCTCGGAAACAGCAAAGAAAAATGGCGCGCTCGGCGGGATTCGAACCCACGACCCCAGGCTTCGGAGGCCTGTACTCTATCCAGCTGAGCTACGAGCGCAGTGATGTCTGCCGGGGAGCCCCGGCGAAGAGGGGGCGTAGTCTAGCAGCTTTGCCGGCCACCCGGAACCGTCATCCCTGTTCAATGATTCTCGACCCGGATCGGTGTGAGCGGAAAGGTCGCTCCAAGATCTCGGTGTGCTTCTGCAAGAATTTCTGGGCACTTTGGCCGGTTATAATGCCGTGGCAGTCTTCTATACTGCGTCAACACCTCTCAATCGAAGCCGGACTGTCATGAATACTTCTGCCCAACCCGTCGATCCCGAGCCGTATGACCGGATGATGCATTCCATCATCCAGCGTATCGCGACCGGCCCGGATCTCTCCAAGGATATCAGTGAAGAAGAAGCGCGCCTGGGCATGCTGGGCGTTCTGGAACATGCCGTGGATCCGGTGCGCGCAGCAATCTTTTTGATTGCGTTGCGCATGAAGCGCGAAACCCGCGAAGAAAACCGCGGTGCATTGCAGGCCTTTCTTGATACGACGGACCGGGTCACCGCCGAAGTGGACGAACTGCTGGACCTGGCGGACCCCTATGACGGTTACAACCGCACATTGCCCGCTTCCCCCTTTCTGGCCCCTGTGCTGGCCGAGGCCGGAGTACCCGTGGTCACTCACGGACTGGACCGGGTCGGGCCCAAGTTCGGTATCACCCACCGTCATGTGCTGGCCGCTGCCGGGGTGGAGGTGGATCTCGACCCCCGCGCCGCCGCCGAGCGTCTGAGCGACCCGGCGCTGGGCTGGACCTATGTGGACCAGGCGCGCTACAACCCGCGCTTGCATGCCTTGATCGATTTGCGCCGCAAGATGGTCAAGCGATCGGTGATCACCACGGTGGAGGTGCTCGCCAAACCCGTTCAGGCGCGGTGCAAAACCCATTTCGCGACCGGCTATGTACACAAGCCCTACCCCCCGGTCTATGCGGATCTGGCGCGGCATGCCGGCTTCGACAGCGCTCTGCTGGTGCGTGGCGTCGAAGGGGGCGTGATCCCTTCCCTGCGGCAGCCGGGCAAGTATTTTGCCTACCGGGACCGGGGTCAGGAGCGAGCATGTGATTTCGATCCGGCAAGCATGGGCATCGCGCAGGAACACCGGTGCGTGCCGATCCCCGAAGACATCCCGCAGAGCCCGAAGGGGGAAGGCGCGATCACCGTCACCGATACCGAGGCCGGCGCCCGGCGCGCCGCGGAACTCGGGCTGGCCGCGCTCGGGGGAGAACAGGGGCCGACCTATGACTCGCTGGTCTGTTCGGGCGGGCTGATGCTGCTCCACCTCGGAAGAGTCGCCACGCTCGCCGAAGGAGCCGATCGTATCCGTGCGATCCTCGACTCCGGGCGTGCCGCCCGGCGGGTTGCCTGATGGACGGAACATTCGTTCCGATAGCCGATGCCGACGAGCTGTCGCCGGATACCATGAAGGCCTTCGAGCTTGAAGGCAAGCGTCTGCTGCTGGTGCGGGCCGGAGACGATTTTTTCGTGGTGGACGAAATGTGCACCCACGAGGATTATTCGCTGGCGCTGGGCTGCATCAAGGGCAAGCGCATCAAGTGCTCGCTGCATGGCAGTTACTTCGATCTGGAGAGCGGCGAGCCGGACGAGGAACCGGCTGAAGAACCCATCTGCAGCTACCGGGTGCGAGTCGCCGAAGGCCGAATCTGGGTCGATCCGACCCGGCTGCGCGAGGGTGCCAGCAGGCGCTGCGCCCCGGAATCCTGATGCAGTGGGCGGCTGTCGCATGAACGCCAATGGGCGGTTCGGTGTCCGGGTTCAGTGTCCGTTCGTGTCGGTACGCTGAGCGAGCGACATCGAGGCCGAGGAGTTGCTGAGGATCATGCGGTTGATCTGTTCTTCGCTGTAGCTGGATTCCTGATGCTCCTCGGCCTGGCCCAGCAGGTCGGCGCGGATGCGCGTGGTCAGGCGGGCCAGCGCGGCGGCGATGGCTTCATCGTCCTCGTCGCTGATGTTGCGGTCGCGGGTGGTGGTCTGCAGCACGCGCAGGAAATTGCGGAACTCCTCCAGCACGCCGGGCGCGGCGAAGATGGCCAGGCGGTGGGTGGTGAACTGCAGCTGCACCAGATCACGGTCGCTGACTTCTTCCCTGATCGACATGGCTTCGATGCGCGCGATCAGTTCCTCGTAGGTGCGGGTTTTCAGCTCCAGAAACTTGATGTTCTGTTCCTTTTCAATTTCCACCGCGGTCTGCTTGTTGAGCAGCAATGCGGTGATCAGCACCGTGGCCAGGGTGCCGAGTATGATCAGCACGATTTCCTGGGTGAAGGGCATCGAGTCGGTGACGCCGTAGGCGTAGCGCAGGAAGGCATAACCGCCAATGACGGTGATGGCGGTCAGCAGCAGCAGGATGAGTTGTTTGCGGGCAAGGTCCACGCGATGGTTCCGGTCGGCAAAGTCC
>JALSKD010000067.1 GCA_026989015.1 Gammaproteobacteria bacterium | reverse complement strand
CGGCCACAGTGTATCCAGCGCCTGCTGCTGGCCCGGCGTCAGCCGGCCGCTGCGCTTGACGAAGCTGCGGATGCTGCGCCGATGCGGCGCGGACGGGTTGCTCATTCAGTCGATCAGGCCATCGAGGGGCGAGGAGGCCGAGGCATAGCGGCGGCGCGGCATGCGCCCGGCGCGGTAGGCTTCACGTCCGGCCTCGATGGCCTTTTTCATCGCCGAGGCCATCAGCACCGGATCGCCGGCGGCGGCGATGGCGGTGTTCATCAGCACGCCGTCACAGCCCAGCTCCATGGCAATGGCTGCGTCAGAC
The DNA here is from genome assembly GCA_026989015.1 of Gammaproteobacteria bacterium. Classification (GTDB taxonomy): domain Bacteria; phylum Pseudomonadota; class Gammaproteobacteria; genus S144-22. The sequence goes on along the minus strand of JALSKD010000067.1, from coordinate 3,113 downwards.
GCGGTGCCGACTCCGGCATCGACGATGATCGGTACATTGGCGTTCTCGATGATCTCGAGGATGTTGTAAGGGTTGCGTATGCCCAACCCGGAACCGATCGGCGCCGCCAGCGGCATGACCGCGATGCAGCCGATCTGCTCCAGTTCGCGGGCGATGACCGGATCGTCATTGGTGTAGACCATGACATCGAAATCGTCGGCCACCAGCCGTTCCGCCGCCTTCAGCGTCTCGATCACATTCGGGAACAGGGTTCTCTGGTCGGCCAGCACCTCCAGCTTGACCAGCCTGTGGCCGTCGAGCAGCTCGCGCGCAAGCTGGCAGGTGCGCACCGCGTCCTTTACCGTGAAGCAGCCGGCGGTATTGGGCAGGATGGTGTAGCGCTCGGGAGGCACCACATCGAGCAGGTTTGGCTCATCGGCGTTCTGGCCGATGTTGGTGCGGCGGATCGCCACGGTGATGATCTCGGCGCCGCTGGCCTCGGTGGCCGCGCGGGTTTCCTCCAGATCCTTGTACTTGCCGGAGCCGACCAGCAGCCGCGAGCGGTAGCGCTTGCCGGCCAGGGTCAGCAGGTCGTCGTCGGTGGACACTCAGCCCCCTCCTATCGCATGGATGATTTCGATGGCGTCGCCCTCTTCGAGGACGGTTTCGGCATGACGGGCGCGCGGCACGATGGCCTCGTTGCGCTCCACGGCGATGCGCCTGCCGGCCAGCTCCAGCTGTTCCAGCAGCGCAGCCAGCGTCAGCCCCTTGTCGATCTGCCGGGTCTCCCCGTTGACGGTGATCTGCATGCGTTTGCGCCCTTGTGAACCGGTGTGCGATTCTACACCAAAAGCGCTATCATGGGGCGTTGTAATCCCTGTCACCCGAGTCCTTCCATGACCTCTGTCATCATCGCCGGCGCCGGCGTCATCGGACTGATGACGGCGATCGAGCTGCAACGCGCCGGCGCGCGAGTCACCGTCATCGACCGTCAGCAGGCCGGGCGTGAATCCTCCTGGGCCGGGGGCGGCATTCTCTCTCCGCTCTACCCCTGGCGCTATCCCGACGCGGTCAGTCGGCTGGCGCGCCTCAGCCAGCGGATGTATCCGCCACTGATCGACACGCTGCGCAGCCTGTCCGATGTGGACCCCGAATTTCTGCCCAGCGGCATGCTGGTGCTGGGCGACTACGACGACGAGCAACCCGAAGCCTGGGCCCGGCGCTTCGATGTGGCGATGGAGGCCGTCGATGCCGGGGCCATTCGCGAACTGGCGCCGGAACTGGCGCCCGTTTTGGACCGCGGATGGTGGTTTCCAGAAGTGCATCAGGCCCGCAACCCGAGGCTGCTGGCCCTGCTGCTGGCCGCTGCACGAAGCCTGGGCGTGCGCCTCATCGAACACAGCCCGGTGGACTCAATCGCGGTGGAGCAGGGTCGTGCGCTAGGAGTATACAGCGCTGGGCAGCTACACCGTGCCGAGCACAGCATCATCGCCGCCGGCGCCTGGAGCGCCCGGTTGCTCGACCCGCTCGACTGCCGAACCCGCATCGAACCGGTACGCGGACAAATGCTGTTGCTGAAATCCGAACCGGGAAGGGTGCGCCACATCACCCTGTCCGAGGAACGCTACATCATTCCACGCCGTGACGGCCGGGTGCTGGTCGGCAGTACCACCGAACACGTAGGCTTCGACTCCTCCACGCTGGAAGATACCCGCGAGCAACTGCTCGACTACGCGCAGCGCAACATACCGGTGCTGGCACAGGCCCGGCTCGAACGGCACTGGAGCGGACTGCGGCCGGGCACTCCGGTTGGCATTCCCGCCATCGGCCCGCATCCGCGGGTCGAAGGATTGTGGGTCAACGCCGGTCACTACCGCAACGGACTGGTCATGGCACCCGCCTCGGCCCGCCTGATGACCGATCTTCTGCTGAAAAGAACCGCCTGTCTCCCCCCTGACGACTACGCGCCCTGTGACGCAGTTCACAAGAAAAATTAAGCACTTGCCGTTCATCCGGACAAACCGGATGCCTGTCTCCAATCAGATGATTTCCAATCCCGTTTACCTAGGATGCACAGTATGAAAACACGCACGCAAACCGGCTTCACGCTCCTTGAATTGATGGCGACAACTGCAATCGTTGCCATTTTTGCGATCATTGCACTGCCCAGCATGTCCGAATTCATAAAAAACGAACGACTGACCACCCAGATCAACGGGCTGGTTGCCAGTCTGCAGCGCGCACGCAGTGAAGCCATCCTGCGCCATGTGCCGGTTACCCTCTGCAGCAGCGACAACGGAGCCTCCTGTACCAACGACGACTGGGATGCAGGCTGGATCCTGTTCGTCGATGTCAACGGTGACGGCGCCGTCGATGCCGAGGATGAAGTGCTGCAAATCAAGAGCGCTCTGGAAGGCAACACCAGCCTGACCGGCTCCGGTGGCGTTACGGTCATTACCTATGACAGCCGCGGATTCACCCCCGGCGCATCCACCACCTTCTCGATGTGCGATGACCGCGGCAGCAGCTTTGGCAAGGCCGTATCCATCAGCAACACCGGGCGCGTCAGCACCGGGGGGGCCGTATCATGCTGAGGATACCGCTTGTGAATCAGCGGGGACTGTCCCTGCTCGAAGCAATGATCGCGCTGGTCATCATCTCGGTCGGTCTGCTCGGAATCGCCGCACTGCAGATCAACGCACTCAAACAGAACAACAGCGCCTACTGGCACAGCAAGGCCGTCTGGATCGCTCACGACATGGCCGAACGCATGAGGGCCAACAGCAGTGTCACCAACGACTATATCGGCATCGACACCGCTACTCCCTATGCCCAGGACTGCCAGGCCGCTCCCTGCACCCCCGCGCAGATGGTCATTGCCGACGCCGCCGACTGGAAGGCCATGGTGGAAACCCTCCCCTCCGGTCGCGGCATCATCCGCAACCCGGTGGCCAACGAGACCGAAATCGCGGTCATGTGGGATGACGAGGGCACCGGTGCCACCGGTACCAACTGCGGCAACGATCCCGACATCGACCTCACCTGTTACACCATCACCCTGAGCACGCCATGAACCGTATGAATGCCTATTCCCGACAGCGGGGCCTGTCACTGGTCGAACTCATGGTCGCCAT
>JALSKD010000066.1 GCA_026989015.1 Gammaproteobacteria bacterium | reverse complement strand
TGATTATCTTGCACGCTCGGATCTCTGTATTCAAATGAACACGCATCGAGTAACATTCCATAATGGAATACAAGAAACTGCCCGACCTGAAAGGCCTGGCCACCCTGCGCGCGGTGGTCGAGCTGGGGGGCGTGGAGCAGGCCGCCCAGTCCCTGCATGTCGGCCAGCCGGCGGTCACCAAACGCCTGCGGGCGCTGGAAGACTGCTACGGCGTCGCCCTGATGCAACGCAAGGGGCGAAAGCTGGAGCTGACCGGCGCCGGCGACAAGGTCTATGCCTATGCCCGCAGCGCGCTGGCCCAGCAGCGCGCACTGATCGAAGACCTGCGCCGTCTCAGCCGGGGCCAGAACCAGTTGCGGCTGGAGGTCACCTTTGCCATCGGCGAGCGTTTGCTGCCGGCTCTGCTGCTCGGTTTTGCCGAACAGAACCCGCAGTTCCGGGTATTCAGCCGCATGGGCTACTCGCGCCATATCCAGACCCGGGTCGCCACCGGTCTGGCCGATATCGGACTGCTGGAACTGGAACCGGACCACCCGGACATACAGGTGCAGCGCTGGCTGGATGACGAACTGATACTGGTTGCCGCGCCACAACACCCCCTCGCCATGCAGGACCCCGTCCGGCCCGGCGACCTGTACCGCCACAGTTTCGTGCTCCGCGAACCCGAATCCGCCACCCGTGTCACCCTGGAACGGGCATTGCGCCGGCAGGGCCTGCCCCGTCTGCCGACCGCGCTGGAAATCGGCTCCACCGACGCCATTGTCGAGATTCTGACCAGTGGCCGGCACCTGAGCTTTCTGCCGCGCTTCGCCGTTACCGACGCACTGGAGCGTGGTCGTCTGTGTCACATCGCCCTGCCCGACATGCCGATCGGCATCACGCTGTGGATTGCGCGCAACCGCAACACCCTGGACAACCCGGTTGCCGACCGGTTCATCACCCTGCTGGACACACTGTCCGGCGAAACCGCGTCCCCATCAACACCAACGAGCACACACGCTCCATGAAACGACTGATCAACGGTTTGGACTTCAAACACCTCAAGGGCGACCTGTATGGCGGGCTGACCGCGGCCGTGGTGGCCCTGCCCCTGGCCATGGGCATGGGCGTCACCTCCGGCGCAGGACCGATCGCCGGTATCTACGGGGCCATCTTCGTCGGGCTGTTCGCAGCGCTGTTCGGCGGCACGCCGGCACAGGTCTCCGGCCCCACCGGCCCGATGACGGTGGTGATGGCGGTGGTCTTCACTCACTACACCGGAATGTTTCCGGATGATCCGGCGCGCGGCGCTGCCATTGCCTTCACCGTGGTCATGCTCGGCGGCGCCTTCCAGATCCTGTTCGGCCTGCTCAAGCTGGGGCGTTTCATCAGTCTGATCCCGCATCCGGTGGTTTCCGGGTTCATGACCGGTATCGGCGTCATCATCATTCTGCTGCAGCTGCAGCCGCTGATCGGCCAGCCGGCGCTCTCCAAACCGATGAACGCGCTGCTGGCCTTTCCCCAGAGCCTGCAGCATGTGGTGCCGACCGCGCTGTTTCTGGCCCTGATGACCTTGGCGGTGGTTTTCCTGCTGCCGCAACGGATCAATCGTATCCTGCCAGCACCTTTGCTGGCCCTGATCGGTGGCGCGGCAGGGCTGTATCTGTATTCCGGCGGGCAGATCGAGACCCTGCAGCTGGGCGACAAACTGCGCTACCTGATGGCGGGCGCACCCATCATCGGCGACATTCCCGCCGGTTTCCCCGATCCGATTCTGCCGGTATTCCAGATGGATCTGCTGGTGGACATGGTCAAATCGGGGCTGGTACTGGCAGCCCTGGGTTCCATCGATTCCCTGCTCACCTCCCTGGTTGCCGACAACATCACCCGCACCTACCACAAACCCAATCGCGAGTTGATCGGACAGGGTCTCGGCAACATGGCGGCCGGATTGTTCGGCGGGCTGCCGGGCGCGGGCGCCACCATGCGCACCGTGGTCAATGTGCGCGCCGGCGGGCGCACACCGAACTCCGGTGCGCTGCATGCGCTGGTGCTGCTGGCGATCGTGCTGGGGCTGGGATCCCTCGCGCTGTACATCCCCAAGGCAGTGCTGGCCGGTATCCTGGTCAAGGTCGGGGTGGACATCATTGACTGGGAATACCTCAGACAGTTGCCCAGGGCACCCCGTTCCGGTGTGCTGATCATGCTCACGGTGTTCGGTCTGACGGTATTCGTCGATCTGATCATGGCGGTGGCGACCGGCATGGTGATGGCGGCCTTCGTGTTCATGCAGCGCATGACCGACCTGCAGTTGCAGGCCATGCACATCATTCGCCATCCCGATGACGCCGAAGACCTCACGCCACGCGAGCGGGACCTGCTGGAGCAGAGCCGCGGCCGGGTCCTGCTCTACCGCTTGTCGGGGCCGCGCAGCTTCACCTCCGCCAAACACATGGTGCAGAAGCTGTCGGAATTCACCGACTATGACGCGCTGATCCTCGACATGCACGAAGTAACCGCGATCGATTACAGCTCCAGCCGGGCCATTGACGAAATTCTGGAAGGGATGAAGCTGTCTGACCGGCATGCCTTCATCACCGGGGCCAGCGGGGAAGTCGATCGTCTGCTGGATCAGCTCAAGGCCAAGCGGCACCTGCTCGACGGCCACCAGTTCGACGATCGGGAGCAGGCCCTGGAAACCGCGCTGACCCTGATCAACGAGGATTGACCCTTAGCGGCGGCGGAACAGCAGATCCCACACGCCGTGGCCGAGGCGCTGGCCGCGGCGCTCGAACTTGGTCTCCGGCCGCCACCCGGGCCGCGGCACACACCCCCGCGCATCGCCGAGGTTCTCGAAGCGCGCGTCACCCAACAGTTCATCGGCCATGTGCCGGGCATAGTCTTCCCAGTCGGTGGCCATGTGCAGCAGGCCGCCCGATTTCAGGGCGCGCGCCGTCAGGTCACGGAATTCGGCATTGACGATGCGTCGCTTGTGGTGGCGCTTTTTGTGCCAAGGGTCAGGAAAATAGAGCTGAACGCGGTGCAGCGAGGCCGGAGGAATCATCGTGTGCAGGATCTCGATGGCGTCGTGGGCCATCAGCCTGAGGTTGTCGAGGCCGCGATCGGCGATGCCCTTGAGGCAGTGCCCGACACCCGGTTCGTGGACCTCGATCCCGATGAAGCCGAGTTGTGGCTCGGCCGCGGCCATTTCGAGCAGGGACTCGCCGTTGCCGAAACCGATCTCCAACACCACCCCCGTCCGCTCCGGAAACAGGGCCGACAGATCCAGAGGCCGGGCGTCAAAATCGATGCCATAATTCGGCCACAGTGTATCCAGCGCCTGCTGCTGGCCCGGCGTCAGCCGGCCGCTGCGCTTGACGAAGCTGCGGATGCTGCGCCGATGCGGCGCGGACGGGTTGCTCATTCAGTCGATCAGGCCATCGAGG
>JALSKD010000065.1 GCA_026989015.1 Gammaproteobacteria bacterium | reverse complement strand
GCTCAGATCCTTGCCTTCCCGCAGCGCCTTGATGGCTGCATCCATATCGAATGTGATGTCGTCGTTCATGTATCATTCCTCCTGTTTCCAGTTTAAAGAAATGACACAGAATTCTGAACACTACCCGAATGACCGGCTGTGCTATCATCGGCTTCTTCCCATCGACCGTCCGATCATGAAACAACTCTTCGATTTCTTTCCGATACTGCTCTTCTTCATCGTCTACAAGTTCTATCTGGATCTGCCGGAGGCATGGATCCTATCGGTCAACGGCCTGCTGCCGTTCATGGCGCTGGAACCCGGCGAAGCCCGACACGCCATCTACCTGGCGACACTGACCGCCATCCTGGCCACCGTGGTTCAGGTGGCACTGGTCGCGCTGATCAAGCGCAAGGTGGAGAAGATGCTGCTGGTCACCCTGCTGCTGTTGCTGGTCTTCGGCGGCGCCACACTGTTTCTCAAGGATCCGGTGTTCATCAAATGGAAGCCCACGGCCATCAACTGGCTGTTCGCGGTCGTGTTTCTCGGCAGCCACTTCATCGGCGACAAGCCGCTGGTGCAGCGGATGATGGGCCACGCGCTGGAGATCGAGGATCGCTCGGTCTGGGCGCGGCTGAACCTGGCGTGGATCCTGTTCTTCGTGCTTTCGGGCGTCGCCAACCTGGTGGTGGCCTTCAATTTCTCCGAAGAGATCTGGGTGGACTTCAAGCTGTTCGGTCTGCTCGGCCTGACCCTGATCTTCGTCATCGGCCAGGCCTTCTGGCTGGCGCGTTTCATCCCCCCGGAATCCGAACAATCCTGAGGACACACCCATGTTGTACAGCATCGTCGGCCGCGATAACCCCGACAGCCTGCCCTTGCGCCGCAAGGCGCGACCCGCCCATCTCGAACGCCTTGAAACCTTGCGCGATCAGGGGCGTCTGATACTGGCCGGACCGAATCCGGCCATCGACAGTCCCGATCCGGGCGATGCCGGCTTTTCCGGCAGCCTGATCGTGGCCGAATTCGAATCGCTGGAAGCCGCCCGCACCTGGGCCGAGGCCGACCCCTATGTCGCGGCCGGAGTCTATGCCGAGGTCAGCGTCCAGCCCTTTGTCCGGGTATTGCCCTGACTTCACAACCCATGAGGAAACCGTCTGTCATGACACCCAACATCCGTACCCTGCCCACCCTGATCCTGGCCCTGAGCCTGGCCGCTTCATCCGCCTTCGCCGCCGAGGACGGTGCCGTGCTCGCCCGCGTCAACGGCACGCCGATCACACGCGCCGAGGTCCAGTCCTTCATCGAGCAACAGCAGCAGCCGCTGAGCGAGCAGCAAGCCCTGCAGGAACTGATCAATGTCGAACTCCTCTATCAGCAGGCGAAGAAAGCCGGCGTGGACAAGGACCCGAAGGTCCGGTTGCAGGTCAAGCGCGCCACCGAAGGCGTGATCGCTTCCGCTTACCTGAAGAAATTTCTCGACGAACTGAACATCGACGACGCGGCGCTGAAAGCGCGTTATGAAAAAGAGATCAAGAAAGTCGCCAGCAGCAAAAAGGAGTACAAGGCCCGCCACATCCTGCTCAAGAGCAAGGAAGAGGCCGAACAGGTCATCAGGGAACTGGATCAGGGCGCCGATTTCGCCGAGCTGGCGAAAAAGAAATCCACCGGTCCCTCCGGCAAGAACGGCGGCGACCTGGGCTGGTTCGAGCCGGGTCAGATGGTGAAATCCTTCTCCGATGCCGCCATCGCGCTGAAGCCCGGCAGCTACAGCAAGACTCCGGTCCAGACGCAGTTCGGCTGGCATGTGATTCTGCTCGAGGACAGCCGCCCGGTGCAGCCGCCAAGCTTCGAGTCGGTACGCCAACAGCTGCAAACCCAGATGGCTGCCGAAGCCCTGCGCAAGCACATGGACGAGATCCGCGGCAAGGCCCGGATCGAACTGAGCGATGGCAAGAAATAGCCTCGGCCCGTGACCCTCACCCGACCCGTCTGCCTGTTTGCGGACCGCGCCAGCCTCGACCGCGGTGACATGGATGTCTCCAAGATCGAGTCCTTGACGCGCTTCGACTCCCGCGACGCCCTGCCCGCCGGGTCACTGGCATCGGCAGCGGCCGATGCGGAGATCCTGATCGTCAACAAAATCCCGATAGGCGCCGAGGAACTGGCCGCGCTGCCCCGCCTGCGGCTGCTCTGCGTTATCGCCACCGGCGTCAACAACATCGACCTGGATGCCGCGCGCGCGGCCGGGGTGCCGGTAGTCAATGTGCGGGACTATGCAGCCGCCGCGGTCAGCCAGCACGCTTTCATGCTGATGCTTGCCCTCAGTACCCGGTTCCGTGACTACCAGCGGGACATCGAGAACGGCCGCTGGCAGGCCCAGCCCCTGTTCTGCCTGCTCGATCACCCGATCTGCGAACTCGCCGGCAAGACCCTCGGACTGATCGGCTACGGGCACATCGCCCGCGCCGTGGAGCGCATCGGACTGGCCTTTGGCATGGAAGTGCTGATCGCCCGCAGTCTGCGCCCCGATGCTGAACAGCGCCCGGGCCGCGTGGACCTCGAATCCCTGCTGCGCGGTTCGGATGTGGTCAGCCTGCATTGCCCGCTGTCCGAACACAGTCATCATCTGATCGGCGAGGAGCAGCTGCGCCTGATGAAGGCCGACGCACTGCTGATCAACACCGCGCGCGGCGGTATCATCGACGAGCCCGCCCTGCTCAAGGCCCTGCAACGGGGCTGGATCGGCGGCGCCGGGCTTGATTGCCTGGAACAGGAACCGCCGGCCAACGACAACCCGGTGATCCAGGCCCGGTTGTCCAATCTGATCATCACCCCACACAACGCCTGGGGCGCCCGCGAGGCACGGCAGCGGCTGGTGGACGGCACGGCCGAGAACATCCGCCGGTTTCTGGCCGGCGAGTCCCTGCCGAACCGGGTGGCCTGATGCGCCCGCGCCACACGCTGCTGGCGGGTGTCACGCTCATGGGTCTGGCGGTGGCCCTGGGCGCATTCGGCGCGCATGCGTTGCGTGGCGCGCTCGATCCCCGGGCCCTCGAGATCTGGCAGACCGCGGTGCGCTATCAGGCCTGGCACGGCCTGGGGTTGATCGGGCTGGGGATGTGGATGGAACGGCGCGACCATCCGGCCTGGAGCGGAACAAGCGCATGGGCCTTGCTGACGGGCGCCCTGTTGTTCAGCGGCAGCCTCTATGCGCTGGCGCTGAGCGGTTGGAAGGCATTGGGGATGATCACCCCGATCGGCGGGCTGCTGATGCTGACGGGGTGGGCGCTGTGGGGCTGGACCCTGTACCGGACCCGGGAGTGAGGGCCCGGCTGCCGACGCAAGGGTTCAGTTGTTGCGGTAGAGCACCTGGTTGCTCATTTCACGCAGCAGCTTGTCTTCCTTCTCGATGCGCGACGCCATGGCCTCGCCCAGCTGATTCAGGTCATCGGCCAGCGGGATCAGGCTCTCTGCATCGTCGGCACCGTCGTACTTGTCGTTGAACTCGACGAAGAAATCGGTGGTGCGGGCGATCACCGGATAGATCTCGTCGGCAATGGCACGGATCGACCGACGCCGCTCCTTGCCATCCATGATGCGCTGGTAGATCTCGAAATGACCCAGCGCGGCATAGTCCATCAGCATCTGGATGAAGCGCTTGAGGGCCGCCAGCGTATCTTCCAGCTTCGCTTCGCCGGCATCCAGAATGCCCAGTTCGCAGTACTGCACCAGTACCTGCTGCCTTTGGCGCAGCAACTCCTCGATGGTGTGCGCCAGACGCGAGCGGCGATCGTCTTCCTGCGCGATCTTCTGCGCGATTTCCTTGATCGTGTGGAGTTGTGATGTACCCATGTTGGTCCTCGTTGTTGTTGCTTTACTGCAGGCTGCCGGCCGAATCGATATCGAGCAGCACTTCGGTGATCCGCTGCCCCTGAAGATCCACCCGCCCGACACGCCGGTGCACGCCATCGAGCGTGAATTCGAAACGGTAGCGCCTGCATAATGCCACAGTTCCCGCGGGGGTGCGACAGAGCCGCAGGCGGGACAGGGCAACCGTGTCATCGAGCAGCTGAGCCTGCAGCCGCTGGCAGGAGAGGCGACTCACGCCCAGGGTGCGCTCCCGCGCGCGCAGGCTGTCGTACCAGAACCAGAGCACGGCAGCGAGGGCCAGCATCAGTATCAGGCCCTGCATGCTACACTGTCGGTCCGCAACGGCAACCCGACCCCGCCATGCCCGTAACAGACCTGGCAGAACGCCTGCAACGACTGGAAATTCTGGTTTCCGAACAGGAATATACCATTGAAGCACTCAACCGGATTGTGACCGAACAGACAAAAGACATCGACCGGCTGGAGTGTACGGTCGAGCAGTTGCGCCAGCAAGTGGGCGACCTGCGCAAGCGCATCCCCGAGGCACGGCCGCTGGACGAGAAACCCCCGCACTACTGATGGCACTGACCCTTGCCAACCACTGCGCCGGCTGCAAGGCGGCGGCGCGGCGGCTGATCGACGCCATCGAAGGCATCGTGCCCGACGGCGAATGGCGGTTGCAGATCGACGATCTGGGGCTGACCCTGGCTACCCGGCTCAACGGACAACCGGTGCGCTGGCAATACAGCTTTTCCGACCCGGCCCTGCGACGGCGGGCGGCGCAGAGAAACCAGGGGCTGCTCAAGGCCTGCAATACACGGCGCCGTGACATCCACGGCGTTCTCGACCTGACCGCCGGCTGGGGGCGCGACAGCTTCCTGCTGGCCGCCAGTGGTCATCAAGTGACGCTGGTCGAGCAACAGCCGCTGATCGCCGCCTGTGTCGATTTCCTGCTGCAGATCGCCCGCGCCGACGACCCCGACTCGCCCTGCCACCGCATGCGGCTACTCACGGGTGACGGCAGCGCCGTGCTGCAGTCCGGTGAAACGGCGGATTGCCTGTATCTGGACCCGATGTTCCCGCCGCACAAGTCCGGCGCACGGCCCGGCAAGGAATTGCAACTCTTGCAGCAGTTGACCGCAAACCGGGATATCGAAGGTCTGTTCAGACACGCGCTGGCTGCCGATACGCGGCGGGTGGTGGTGAAACGGCCGTTGCATGCGCCGCCGCTGGCGGGGGAGCCGCCCGATATGGACTACCGCGAGAAAACCGTGCGCTTCGATGTCTATCTGAAGCGCTGACGCCTTCAGTCTCGGAAATTGTTGAACTGCAGCGGAATGCCCAGCTCCGCCTCCTTGAGCAGACGCATCACCTGCTGCAGGTCGTCGCGCTTCTTGCCGGTCACCCGCAGCTTATCGCCCTGGATGCTGGCCTGCACCTTGAGCTTGCTGTCCTTGATCGTCTTGACGATCTTTTTCGCCATGTCCTTGTCGATGCCTTCCTGGATGCTGTAGGGCTGTTTCGCCTTGTTGGCGCCCTCCTCCACATCGCCAGACTTCAGGGCGTCGATGTCGAGGCCGCGCCTGGTCATCTTCGACAGCAGCACCGGGAACATCTGCTGCAACTGGAATTTCGACTGGGCATGGAACATCAGCTCGTTGCCGTTGAGATCGATCTTCGCGTTGCTGCCCTTGAAATCGTATCGGGTGCCGATCTCCCGATTGGCCTGATCGACCGCATTGGTCAGTTCGTGGTGATCGATTTCGGAAACAATGTCGAAGGAAGGCATGGCGTTACTCCTCGGGTTCAGTCAGTTCAACCGGTTCGCCGGCCTGTTCCGTACTGTAGCGGCTCAGGCAGGCGAACAATTCCTGGGAGGGATCACTGTCCAGCACCCAGCGCTCGCGGGCCACATCATAGTCGAAATGATAACCGCCGGATTTGGCGGCCACCCACAGCTGCCGGGTCGGCCCCTGCTTGTTGATGATGATCTTGCTGCCATCGGCGAATTCCAAGGTCAGGATATCGCTGATGGTGTCGTAGTCGATGTCGGCGCCGGAAGCCTCCACGGCTTCCTCGATGGCACTCATGGTGGCTTCCGCCAACTGGTTGAAACGGCTTTCGTCGATGGTCATGTCACTGCTCTGATTCTGTAATGGATGTGGGTTGTTCGAGGCCGGATCAGCGGTACATCTCCTTGCCGTCCGCATAATATATCCAGCCCTTGGCGATGCGGTAGAAATACCAGACCGACATGGCGGCCCACAGCAGCCAGCCGAAGATGGGCAGGGTCAGCGAGGCCAGCACGGTCCACAGCAGGGCGTACCAGAAGGTGCGGATCTGCCAGCGGAAATGGGATTCCAGCCAGCTGCCACGCACATCGTCGAGCTTGATGTAGTTGACGATGACGCCCATCACCGGCAGGAAAAACAGGCCGATGAACGCCAGCGCCTGCAGCACATAGACGATCAGCACATACTTGCGGTTCGGGTTGGCGGTATCCAGCGGGTTGTCCATGTCAGTCGGTTCCGATCAGTTCTTCGAAGGCGGCCTCGTCGAGCACCGGCACACCCAGTTTCCGTGCCTTGTCGATCTTGGAGCCGGGCTTGTCGCCGGCGATCACCGCCGTGGTCTTCTTCGAGACGCTGCCGCTGACCTTCGCGCCCAGCGCCTTGAGCCTCTGCTTCGCCTGTTCGCGGCTGTAGTGCTCGAGGGTGCCGGTGATGACATAGGTCTTGCCCGCCAGCAGCAGCGAATCCGGATCCACGGTGTCGATCTTCGGCCAGTGTATGCCAGCCGCGATGAGCTTGTCGATCACCGCCCGATTGCGTGGCTGGGCGAAGAAATGCACGATGTTGAAGGCCACCACCGGCCCCACATCCTCGACTTCCTGCAGGGCCTCCTCGCTGGCCTCCATCAACGGCTGCAGGTCGCCGAAATGATGCGCCAGCGCCTCGGCGGTCGCCTCACCCACCTCGCGGATGCCCAGCGCATAGATGAAGCGCGGCAGGGTGGTGGATTTGCTGCGTTCCAGAGCCTCGAGCAGGTTGCGCGCCGATTTCTCGCCCATGCGCTCGAGACCGGCCAGTTGCTCCAGGCTGAGCGCATAGAGGTCGGCCACATCCTCGATCAGGCCGCGTTCTACCAGCTGGTCCACCAGCTTGTCGCCAAGGCCGTCGATGTCCATCGCCTTGCGCGACGCGAAGTGCTTGATGGCCTCCTTGCGCTGCGCCGGGCAACCCAGCCCACCGGTGCAGCGGTACACCGCGTGGCCCTCCTCGCGCACCACCTCGGAGCCGCAGACCGGACAGCGCTCAGGCATCACCGGCTTGCGGAATTGCGGCTTGCGGAACTTGAGTACCGGTCCGACCACCTCGGGAATCACATCGCCGGCGCGACGCACGATGACACAGTCGCCGATGCGGATGTCCTTGCGCTCGATCTCGTCCATGTTGTGCAGCGTGGCATTGCTGACGGTGACCCCGCCCACCTGCACCGGTTCCAGTCGCGCCACCGGGGTCAGCGCACCGGTACGCCCGACCTGGAATTCCACATCCAGCAGCCGCGTCATCACCTCCTGCGCCGGGAACTTCCAGGCGATCGCCCAGCGCGGCGCGCGCGACACGAAGCCCGCCTTGCGCTGCTGATCGACGCGATCCAGCTTGAAGACCACGCCGTCGATGTCGAAAGGCAGGTCATCGCGCTGCTCGCCGATGCGCCGGAAATAGTCGAAACAGGCCTCGATGCCCTGTAAACGCTCCATGTAGGGGCTGATCGGCAGGCCCAGGGATTTGAGGTACAGCATCTGGTCGTACTGGGTGGGCGGCCAGTCGGCGCCGTCGAGCTGGGCGATCTGGTAGCTGGTATAGGTCAGCGGCCGCTCAGCCGTGACCTTCGGGTCCAGCTGGCGCAGTGAGCCGGCGGCGGCATTGCGCGGATTGGCAAAGGTTTTCTGTCCTTTTTCGATTTGCTGGCGGTTGAGGGCCTCGAAACCGTCTCGCGGCATGTACACCTCGCCGCGCGCTTCCAGGCGTTGCGGCCAGGGCTTCTTGAGCCGCAGCGGGATCGCCTTGACGGTGCGCGCATTGGCGGTGATGTTCTCTCCGGTGCGGCCGTCGCCTCGGGTGGCGGCACGCACCAGCAGGCCGTCCTCATAGAGCAGCGATATGGCCAGGCCGTCGAGCTTGGGTTCGGCGCAGTACTGCAGGGGCCGGTCACTGTCCACGCCCAGCCGTTCGTGCAGACGGCGGTCGAAGTCGAGCATCTCCTGCTCGCTGAAGGCATTGTCCAGTGACAGCATCGGCACCTCGTGCTGCACCGGCTCGAAGCGTTCGGCGGCCTGACCACCGACCCGCTGGGTCGGCGAATCGGGTGTCACCAGTTCGGGGTGCTTCGCTTCCAGGTCGCGCAGCTCGCGCATCAGCCGGTCGTAGTATTCGTCGGTAACCAGCGGTTCGTCGAGCACATAGTAGTGGTAATCGTACTCGGTGAGTTCTTCGCGCAGCTGGCGGATGCGTTCGGCGTCAGTCATTGCGGTCTTCATCGGATTCGGTGTCGGGCGCCAGCCGATGGCGCAGTTCGGTCACATGCTGCAGGGTCAGCAATTCCAGATCCTGGTTGTAGACCTTGAGGTCCAGCTCCCGCACCAGTTCGTCGATGGTCTTGAGCATCTGCTCGTAACGGCGCAGCGGGTCGCCCGCGTCGCGGCTGTCGAACCAGCACAACAGCCCCTGGGCCTTGAACGCGGCTTCGTGTATGGAGGCGAAGGAGCCGCTCTCGCTGAGGTTGGCGCAGCGGAAGGGCGGCGGGTCGCCCGCATCGCGGAGCGACAGGAAATGGTCTTTGTCGAGGGTCAGGCCGCAGCGTTCACCGGCCAGCAGGATGGCGTCTCCGGACAGCGGCCGGTCCTCGCGCTGGCGCAGGATGTGGGCGATACAGTGCTCCGAAAGCGACAGCCGATCCTCTGCCTCTGCCGGCTGCTCCGGAGCTGCGACCGCGGACTCGGGCTCGGTCGGCGGCTCAGGCACTTCCGCGGCCTCGAGACCGGGATTGATGCGGATGTCCGCCACATCGGGCGGCAATTCCTCGTCGATGCGCTGACTCAGCGATGACAGCTCCTCGCGCAGCGCCTCGTCCTCGATGAAACCGGCTTCCAGTTCCTCGCGGCTGAGACTGCGCGGCGGCGCCTGCCGGCGACGCCGGTCCTGCCACAGGGAGTAGCCGTAGATGCCCGCGATCACCACCACCCCGGTGATCGCCAGGATCCAGCGCAGGGTCGTTGCGTCCATTTCAGGCGTTGCTCCTGTCCGTCATCGTCAGGCCTCGGCCAGTTGGGCGGCTTCGTCGATGTCCACCGACACCAGCCTTGAGACACCCGGCTCGTGCATGGTGACACCGTTGAGTGTGCGCGCCAGTTCCATGGTGATCTTGTTGTGGGTGATGAAGATGAACTGCACCTGCGCCGACATTTCCTCGACCATCGCGCAAAAGCGACCCACATTGGCGTCGTCCAGCGGCGCGTCCACCTCGTCGAGCATGCAGAAGGGCGAGGGATTGAGCTCGAAGATGGAGAAGATCAGGGCCACTGCGGTCAGTGCCTTCTCACCACCCGACAGCAGTTGCAGGTTGGTGACCCGCTTGCCGGGGGGACGCGCCATGATGCTTACGCCGGTGGTCAGCAGATCGTCCTCGGTCAGTTCCAGATGTGCCTGCCCGCCGCCGAACAGCTTGGGGAAGCGCTCCTGCATCCGACTGTTGACCGCGTCGAAGGTTTCCTTGAAGCGGTCACGGGTTTCCTTGTCGATCTTCTTGATTGCATTCTCCAGTGTGTTGAGCGCGGCTTCAAGATCGGCGTTCTGGGCGTCGAGGTATTCCTTGCGCTCCGACTGTTCCTTGTATTCGTCGATGGCGGCCATATTGATCGATCCCAGGTTGTTGATGCGGCGGGTGAGGTCATCGAGGCGGGCCCGCCAGGCGGCGATTTCCGCTTCCTCGGGCATCTCCTGCAGCAGTTCATCGATGATGAAATCGGTCTGCGCCAGCTGTTCGTCGAGCGCGTTGCGGCGGATCTCGATCTCGCGCTGCTTCATGTTCTGCTCTTCCAGCGCACCGCGCACCCGGTCCACGGCCTGTTGCTGGTCGTGGCGCAGCCGCTCGTGGGCGCGCTGTTCGGCATCGATGCCGGTGACCCGTTCCTGGGCCTCGCGCATCTGTTTTTCAACCTCGGTCTTTTGCGCCAGGGACTGCTGCAGCTTCTGTTCGAGCTGGGCGATGGGCTCGCCGGCATCCTCGATGGCCTGCTTGAGTTCGGCCACCCGCTGCTGGTATTCGCTGGACTGGCGTTCCACGCGCTCCAGATTGAAACGGGTGGAGTGGATGCTGGCTTCCAGTCCCTGCAGCTTCATCTGCAGCTCGTGCTGCCGGTCACGGCTGCTCTGCAGGCTGTCGCGGGCCACCGCCAGCTGTTCGCGCAGGCGGTCGCGTTCGGCCTCCAGCTCGCTCTTCTGCTGCTCAAGGCGGTTGATGATGTCGAGCTGCTCGTTGCGGCGGAAGGTGGCCTGCTGCAGATCTTCCTTGAGCGCCTGCTGCTGGCTGTCCAGCTCTTCCAGTTCCTTGTCGAGCAGCGCCAGACGGCTCTGCAACTGCTCGGCGCGGCTCTTCTGGCGCGCGCGCTGGGTGTTGAGTTCATTGATCTCGCGCTGGATGCCTTGCAGGGCCTTCTGTTCTTCGTCACGGGCCTGTTCCTCGCGCTGCAGGGCCTCGCGGTCGGCATCGACGCGGGACTTGAGCAGCAGCGCCTGTTCGGTGATGGCGTCGATGCGCTCGCGCAGCTGGCGGATCTCGCGTTCGCGCTGGATCAGGCCGCCGTGCTCGCTGTCCTCGCCGTACAGGATCAGCCAGTTGCGTCCGGCGAGCAGGCCGTCGCGACTGACCAGCCGCTGATCGGCCTTGAGCAGCGGCCGCTTGCGTTCCAGCTCGGCGCGGTCCTCGCAGAGGAAGGTCTGCCCCAGCAGCGGGACCAGATCGACGCCGGCCTGCACCACCTCGGACAGCGGGCGCCAGCCCTGCGGCGCGGTCGGCGGCGTGTCACCCGGTATCTGCTGGATCAGCGCGATGTCCTGGCCGGAGAATGCGGCCAGCGCTTCGCTGGTGACCCCGCGGTTGCCGACGCAGAAGGCGCCGAGCCAGGGTGCCAGCGCGGTTTCCACCGCCTGCTCATAGCCCGCCTCGACCTTGAGCTGTTCGGTCAGCCGCGGGCTGTCTCCGAGGCCGTTGCGTTCGAGCCAGGCCTGCAGCTCTTCGCTGGAATCGTTGAGCACATTCTGTTGCAGGGCCTCCAGCGACGACAGGCGGCCTCGCAGGTTCTGCACTTCGGTGCGCTGGGCATCGAGGCGGGTGCCCTCTTCGTCAATCTGGCGACGCAGGGTATTGATGCGCTCGGCGCGCTGCTCCAACCCCTGCTGGTTCTGCTGCAGGGCCTGTTCCCGTTCTTCGATCGTGCGGTCCAGTTCGGCGATCCGGCTGTCGTAGCTGCCGACATCAAGGCTCTGGCGCTCCTGCTGCAGCCGCTGGGCACGCTGGCCGGCCTGCAGGATCTGGCGTTCGATGTGTTCGATGGCCTTGTTCTCCACCTGCACCGTCTGATGGGCCTGATGGTATTCACGGTTGAAGGCTTCCCAGCGGTTCTGCCAGTCAGTCATCCGCGCTTCCGCCTCGCTGGCGTCCTTCTGCGCCTGTTCATAGGCATCGGCGAGGCCGGCCAGCTGCGGCTGCAGGGTCGCCAGCTCGGCTTCCAGCTGATGCAGGCGGGCTTCGTCGCTCTGCAGCACACCGCGCGATTCATCGGCGGCGCGGAGGATCTTCTGCAGGTCCTGGTGGTTGCGCTCGCGCAGCGATTTCTGATGCGCGATCTCCTGCTCCAGGGTGTTGATCTCGCTGGTGATGGCGTAGAAGCGGGCCTGTACCTGCCCGTGGGCCTCGTTGGCCTCGGTCAGCTTCTGATGGCCTTCCTCGATCTGTGCCTCGGTCTTGCGCAGGTCGGCGATGGCCGCCTGCAGTTCGGTTTCGATCTGTTCCAGGCGCTGGCGCTGGCGCTGCAGCTGTTCGTCGAAGGCCTGGCGCTGCAGCAGCAGCAGTTCGGCCTCGACGCGGCGCTGTTCCTGTTTCAGGGTCTTGTAGCGCTCGGCGGTATTGGCCTGACGCTTGAGCCGCGCCAGCTGCTTGTCGATCTCCTCGCGCAGGTCGTTGAGGCGGTCGAGGTTTTCGCGGGTGTGGCGGATCCGGGTTTCGGTTTCACGGCGGCGTTCCTTGTATTTGGAGATGCCGGCGGCTTCTTCCAGATAGACCCGCAGTTCCTCGGGCTTGGCGTCGATGATGCGCGATACCATGCCCTGCTCGATGATGGCGTAGCTGCGCGGCCCGAGTCCGGTGCCGAGGAAGATGTCGGCAATATCGCGGCGGCGGCAGCGGCTGTTGTTGAGGAAATAGCGCGACTGGCCGGCTCGGCTCACGGTGCGCTTGATGGAGATTTCGTTGTACTGGGCGTATTCGCCCTTCACCGAGCCATCGCTGTTGTCGAAGATCAGCTCCACCGAGGCCTGCCCCACCGGCTTGCGGGTGGCCGAGCCGCTGAAGATGACATCTTCCATCGATTCGCCGCGCAGGTGCCGGGCCGAGGATTCGCCCATCACCCAGCGCACCGCATCGATGACATTCGATTTGCCGCAGCCATTGGGGCCGACGATGCCGGTGAGGTTCTCGGGGAACTGGATCCGGGTCGGGTCGACGAAGGATTTGAATCCGGAGATCTTGATCTGGCTGAGGCGCATCGGTGCTGTCTGGGGAACTGTGGCGGTTCAAAGGCATCGGATTATATCGACTTTCCCCCGTGATTGCCTTACCGGAGCCCAGCATGACTGCCCGATCCGCATTGGAGATGCCCCGCTGTTTCTGTATCATGCCCCGACCCCGTAACGGACCGGCGCGCACGCGGTCCACCCACCTCTGTTCAGGTAACTGATCATGCACGAGTCCTTGCGATGGCTGACCGGCCTGCTGCTGGTATTGTTTTCTCTCGCTCTGCCTGCACAGGAATCCGGCGACGACGCCCTGCCCTTCGTGCAGATCCAGCGGGTGGATGACCTGCGCGCGCTGGGAGAGCGTGCGCGGCGCGAGGGCAAGATCATTCTGATGGAGATCGAGGCCAGCGACTGCCCCTATTGCCGAAAGCTGGAAGAGGAGATCCTCAAACCGATGTTGCGCAGTGGAGACTACGACGGCAACACGCTGATCGTACAGCTGGAGATCGATGGCTACGGCGATCTGACCGACTGGAACGGCGGCCGCACAACGCCTGCCGACTTCGCGCGGCGTCATGGTGTGTTCGTCACCCCGACACTGCTGTTCCTGGACGCCGATGGCCGCGAGGTCAGCAAGCGCATCGTCGGCATCAATTCGGTGGACTACTTCGGCGCCTATGTGGACGACGCCCTGGCCGAAGGCCGCAAGCGCATGCGCCAGACCCAATCCGCACTCAATGACATTCAACGCGAGCAACCATGAGTACACAACCGAGCAAGACCCTCGATACCTTCGACAACCCGCAGCCGGAGCGCGACTACACCATCCGCATCGATGTACCGGAATTCACCTGCCTGTGCCCGATGACCGGGCAGCCGGACTTCGCCAAGCTGCGTTTTGAATATGTGCCGGACAAAAAATGCGTGGAGCTGAAATCCCTCAAGCTTTATGTCTGGTCCTTCCGCGACGAAGGCGCGTTCCACGAGGCGGTTACCAACCGGATCCTGGATGATCTGGTGGCGGCCCTGCAGCCGCGCTTCATGCGTCTGACCGCCGATTTCAATGTCCGCGGCGGCATCTATACGGCCGTGGTCGCCGAACACCGGGCCGAAGGCTGGCAGGCACCCGAGCCGGTGCACCTGCCCTGAGCGCGGCATGAGCGGAGGCTTGTATCTGGGCGTCGATTTCGGCACCTCCGGCTGCCGCGCCACCGTCATCGACGAGAGCGCGGCTGTGGTGGCCCAGGCACGGCGCCCATTGCCGCCACCCGATGAATCCGAAGGGCGCATCGAGCAGGACAGCGCGGTCTGGGTCGAGGGCTTCGACGCGCTAATCGATGTGCTCGCTCAGCGCATCGATCCCGGCCGCCTGCGCCGGCTCGCCATCGACGGCACCTCGGGCACCGTACTGCTGGCGGACCGGGAGGGACGCGCGTGCACACCGGCGCTGCTCTACAACGACAGCAGCAGCCGCGATGCCCTGGTACGCATCCGCCGCCACTGTCCGCGGCCGGACCACATCACCCTGTCCAGCAGTTCGGCCCTGGCCAAGGCCCTGCAACTGTTTGCGCGGGATGCCGGAGACCCCCCGTCCGGCGGCCTGCGCGTACTCAGCCAGGCCGACTTTCTCGCCCAGCGCCTGTGCGGTCCGCAGCCAGTCAGCGACTGGCACAACTGCCTCAAGCTCGGCTACGATCTGAAAAAGCGCGAGTGGCCGCAGTGGATTCGTGAGCTGCTGCCGCCCGATGCCTTGCCCGAAGTACGGCCACCGGGCGAAGTAATCGCCCCGGTCAGCGTAGCCGTGGCCCGCCGTTACGGCTTCGCGCCCGACCTGGACATCGTCTGCGGCAGCACCGATGCCAACGCCGCCTTCATCGCCAGCGGTGCCCGCCGCCCCGGCGAGGCGGTGACTTCGCTGGGCAGCACGCTGGTCATCAAGATCCTCAATCCTTGGCCGATCGAGGATCTGGCAAGCGGCGTCTACAGCCACCGCCTGGGCGATCTGTGGCTGGTCGGCGGCGCATCCAACGCCGGGGCACGCATACTGTCCGAATATTTCACGGTCGATGCGCTGGAGCGCCTTTCATCGCTCATCGACCCGACCCGTGACAGCGGCCTCGACTACTACCCGCTGTCGCGCCCCGGCGAGCGTTTCCCCATCCATGACCCGGAATTGCAGCCCCGACTCGAACCCCGCCCCGAAAACGATACCGCCTTTCTGCACGGCCTGCTGGAAGGACTGGCGCGCATCGAACAGGCGGGCTACAACAAGCTGGTGGAACTCGGCTGCGTGCCTCCGGTGCGCATCCTCACCGCCGGCGGCGGTGCCGCCAACGCGACCTGGCGCGCGTTGCGCGAACGGCTGATCGGCGCTCCGGTCGAAACCGCCGAACACAGCGACGCCAGCTACGGCGCGGCCCTGCTGGCCCGCGGCCCAGGCTGATTGCGCGCCTCCGCCCGGCATGGCAAGCTTGATGCCAGGCGCAAAAGAGATGAGACACACATGATCACTGACATCGGCCGCGGCGCGGCCTATCTGGCACAGGGGTTCCGCCTGGTGCGCGAACCCGGCATCCGGCGTTTCGTACTGATTCCGCTGGCCATCAACATCCTGCTGTTCGGCGGCTTCATTGCCTGGGGCTATTCCCAGTTCCAGCCGCTGGTGCAATGGCTGCTCGACTGGGTGCCCGACTGGCTCGGCTTTCTGGAATGGCTGATCTGGGCCGTCATCACCTCGATGACGGCGGTGATCGTGTTCTTCACCTTCACCCCCATCGCCAATGTCATCGCCGCGCCCTTCAACGCCATCATGTCGGAAAAGCTCGAGGAAATGCTCACCGGCCGGCCGGTCAACTCCGGTGTCTCGTTGCAGCAGCTGATCATCGACAGCGTCAAGTCACAGCTGGGCAAACTGGTGTACATCGCGGTCTGGTCGGTGGGACTGTTCGTGGTCGGGTTCATTCCTGTGCTCAACCTGATTACGCCCATCCTCTGGTTCGTCTTCGGCGCCTGGCTGATGACGCTGGAATACATGGACTACCCGATGGGCAACCACGACCTCACCTTTCAGCAGCAAAAGGACGCCATCAAGCAGCGCAGTGGCCTGGCCTTGGGCTTCGGCGGCATGGTGATGGTGCTGACCAGTATCCCGCTGGTGAACTTCTTCGTCATCCCGGTCGCCGTGGCCGGCGCCACCGTGATGTGGACTCGCGAACTGGGGGGCCTCCCGACGACCGCCGCGCCCGGGCGTCCAGGCCGCGATATCGAACTGCGTCGCAGCGGATCGGAGATCGATATACCGGACTGAGCCGGATGGCCGCCGTTCAGGAACCGTCATCCATCGGGATCTTGAGGCAGTCCCGAAGCCAGGCACGGCCCATGGGCGTCCCCTCCGGTACTGCGTAATAGTTCTTGTGGTGCTGACTGTTCCGGTCACGGAATTCGACACTGTACACAAGCCGGCCGCAATGGCTGTCCAGCTCCTTTTCCACAAACTCGATGCCTGGAAACCGCGTCCTGAGCCTCTGGTCGATGGCCGCAATCACCTCGGCCCGTTGCTGGCGCACCCGCTGAATCTCGGCCTGCTGCTGCTTGATCCAGTAGTAAAGCCCGGCGACCGTGATCACGAGCAACAGCACGACCAGTACCGCAAAGTATTTTCCACGGATCATTCCTTCTTCTCCTCAGACTCGCTCAGCCGCTGAAATAGCCGAACACCTTTTTCATCAGGTCGGTGCTGCGCTTGGCGGGCTGTTCGCGGATCAACCGTTCTTCCACGGCGATGCGGTCAAAGAGGGCATCCAGCGCATGATCGAGTACATAGCTGTCGAGATCGACGGTGTAGCCGGAGAGTTGTGGCGCCAGACGGTTGACCGAGCGGTTCAGGCTCTTGTAGCTGCGAATCAGCCCGGTCTGGCCGGTGGCGTTTTCGATGATGGGGCGAAAACGGCGACGCAGGTCGCTCTCGGTGACCCGCCGGAAATAGCGGGTAGCGGCATCCTCCGGACCCTGAAGAATATCCAGTGCGTCGCGTACCGTCATCCGTTCGATGGCGCGGGTGAACACCGGTGCCGCCTGCTTGACCGCGAGCTTGGCGGCGCGGTTCATGCGCTCCTCGAATTCATCCACCTGGTCGCCCTGCCCCAGCTTGCGCAGCAGCTGGGCGGGCTTGCTCAGCGGTTTCGGCAAGGGAATGCGGTAGCGGTTGCTCAGGTTGAAGCCTTCCAGATAGCCCAGCAGGTAGATCGAGTCATTGACGCCCTGCTCCAGCGCCTGCTTGATGGCGGCGGCCATTTCCTGTTGCGAGAAGGCGGGTCGGCCGGAACCGGACGGGGCAACGGCTCGGGTGATCTTGCGGGTCTGTTCGCGTACCCGGTCGCGGGTTTCGGTCAATACCGGTTCGGCCTGTCTGGCCACTTCCGAGTCACGGACCGAGGGTTCGATGTGCTCCCATTGTTTCTGCACCTCGGCACAGGCGGATACGGTCAGGGCAAGGGCAACGAGCAGTGGCAGGCGGTACAGGTTCATGGTGAATGATCCGATCAGCGTGAAATCGGGGCATTATAGCAACATGGCGCCCACCGGTGTTTGGCCGTATCATCGCACTCAGACAACCATAACCGGAGGAAAAGAGGATGAAACAGCCCTTTAGCGCACATCTGCTGGCCCTTTGCCTGGCCCTGCCCCTGCCGGTGATGGCCGCAGAAGAGGAGGAGCCAGGCACCGTCAGCATCCAGCGGCTGACGATGCCGACCGCTCTGAGCATTGCCCGTGCCGCCATTGATGCCTGTACCGAAAAAGGCATCCAGATCGGCGTGACCGTGGTCGATCGCAATGGCATTGTTCAGGTCGCCCTGCGCGACACCATTGCCGCCCAGATCACCCTGCCGATCAGCAAGGCCAAGGCCTACACCGCCGCCAACTTCAATGCCACCACTTCTTCGCTGCAAGACCGCGCGGACAGTCCGGTCGGGCGCTTTCCCGGCTTCGTGATGTCCGCCGGAGGGTTGCCGATCCAGGTGGGCGGCGCGCTGTTGGGTGCGGTAGGCGTCAGTGGCGCGCCGTCGGGCATGACCGACGAGGCATGCGCCCAGGCCGGCATCGACGCGGTACTGGTGGATCTGGAGATGGCGGCCGAAGAATAGCCCCGCCCCCACACGACCCGCCGTACACGAAAACGCCCCGCGGATGCGGGGCGTTTCGGCGTGCAGGCGGCGGGTTCAGCCTTTCACATAGTCTTCGATGCCGGGATTGCCATCGACACCCACAAGCTTGGGTGAGTTGACCTTTTCGAGCCTGACCGTCGGCCGCGCGCGCAGGTAGTCGGCGACCAGGTCCCAGACCGGGCGGCCCGGTGACTGGGAACCGACCGTGGCCCAGCCGGAGACCACATACTTCTTGTTGGCCTCAATTTTCTCGCCATTGTCGAGCTGCATGTTGCTGATGCGCTTGCCGATGCTCTGGGTGGGGTCACAGACATAGTCCATGCCGCCGACGCGCACCATGTCGCCGCCCTGCTGGTAGTAGGGATCGGGGTTGAACAGGTTGTCGCAGACATCTTCGAGGATGTTCTTGATGTCGGCGCCGGTCATCTCGCGGCGATAGGTTTCGGGGTAGGTCATGCCGCACTGGTCCATGACATGATCCATGGTGATCGGCTGGCCCGGCAGCACGGTGGTACCCCAACGGAAACCGGGCGACAGGGCGATCTGCGAATCCTGCCCCTCGTTGAGGGCATTGCAGATGATCTGGTCGAAGGTGCCGTTGAAATTGCCGCGACGGTAGAGCAGTTCCTCGGGCACGCTCAGCTCCTCGTTGAGGGTGTCGAGGTAGGGCTTGCGCACTTCGGCGATGTAGGCGGCCATCTGCGGGTCCGGTTCCAGCAGGTTGGAGAACACCGGCAGCAGGCGGTAACGGAAGCCGCGCACCTTGCCGCCCTTGACATCAAAGTCCATGACGCCGAGGAACTTGCCGTTGGAACCGGCGTTGGTGACCAGGGTCTTGCCACCCGCATTCTCGACGATGGTCGGCTTCGGCACGCCGTCATGGGTGTGGCCACCGAAGATGGCATCCACGCCGGTGACGCGGGAGGCCATCTTGAGGTCCACATCCATGCCATTGTGGGAAAGGATGATGACCACATCGGGCTTCTCGTTCTCGCGCACTTCGTCGACGATGGCCTGCATCTCCTCGTCGCGGATACCGAAGGTCCAGTCGGGAATGAAACGCTGCGGATTGGCGATCGGCGTGTAGGGGAAGGCCTGGCCGATGACCGCCACCCGTGCACCGCCGACAGTCTTGATGACATAGGGCTTGAAGGCGTGGCCGCTGTCTTCGTCGAAATCCGGGAAATCGGCAAAACGGTAGTCGAACAGGGCTTCGTCACGCACGCTGACATTCTGCGCCACGAAGTCGCCCTTGAAGTCCTTGATGTTGTCGATGACTTCTTTGTCGAGGTAGGTGAACTCCCAGTGACCGGTCATCACATCGACACCCAAGAGGTTGCAGGCGCCCACCATGTCCTTGCCGCGGGTGTAGAAAGAGGTTGCCGAACCCTGCCAGGTGTCACCGCCATCGAGCAGCAGCGTATTGCCGTCCCCGCGCTCGGCGCGGATCTTGTTGACCAGGGTCTGCAGATGGGCAAAACCGCCGACCTTGCCGTACCGCCGCGCGTCCTCCTCGAAGTTGAGGAAGGTAAAGGCGTGTGCCTCGGGGGTGCCGGGCTTGATGTTGAAATACTCCAGAAGCTTGTGGCCGACCAGGTGCGGCGGCTGGCCGCGCATGCCGTGTACGCCGAGATTTACATTCGGCTCGCGGAAGTAGATCGGGTTGAGCTGGGCATGGCAGTCGGTCATGTGCATGATGGTCACATTGCCGAAGCGGGGTATTTCATAGAGATCCGACGGCATCTTGCGCCCGCTGACGGCGCAACCGGGAATCAGGCCGGCGGCGCTGGCCAGCCCCATGAGTTTGACGAATTCGCGGCGTGAAATAGACATGTATATCCTCGTGTTGGGTGGTGTCTTGTTATGGTTCGGGGGTATTCCCGGCACTGCGCGGCAGGCGGCAGCAGCCGGCTTCAATCATGAAGTGTTTGTTATAGGCTCCGGACAGTCGACGAGTATAAATCAACCGCTATTCCATTGAAAACGCCAGCACGCGATGGGTGGCCGGCCACCCGTCTGCCCTATGGCAGTGCACGGCGCTCAGGAGCGCAGACCGGACATGATGGAGTGTATGGCGCGGTCGAAGACCGATACCGATTCGAGGGGTCGGGCCCTGCCCGCGGCGAATTCGCCAGCCAGATGCTTGACGCGGGTATCGCGCAGCTTGCGGCCGTGGCGGTTGACGAACACCAGCTTGCCGGTGACATTGCTCTTCCAGGACAGGCGCGCATGCTGCCATTGACCGTCATCCTGAAGAAACTCGATCCAGTCACCGACCTGCAGTGACTGCACCTGTTCCAGCACCTCGCGATCGATCTCGGGCTGCTGCTCGTCGACCACGATCTCCGGTTCCGAGGCGATGACGATTTCCTCATCCACCTCGATCTCTCCCTGCTGGACGCAACTGGTGAAGTCCTCGAGATCGCGGATCACCGTCTGCGTGTCGCTGTGGCCGATGGCTTCCATGGCATCCTCCGGCCGTTCGCTGAAATCGGGACCGCCATCCGCATCACCGTCAATGAGAATGTCGATCGACTCATCGTCGTGATCCTGGGCGGCAAGGCTGTCCGCTTCGGCATCCGGGGCCAGCACCGTGGCTTCGACGGGTGCCGGCCGGGTGCTGATATTGCGGCTGGTCTGCTTCACCACCTTGGCGTGCTCCAGCACCATCATCTGAAACACGCGGTTGCGCTGTTCGGGGCGCACATCGATCAGCTCCATGCCCTTGGTCAGCGCGGTCAGCAACGGCCTCAGGGTATCCAGAAGCTTCTGGCGTTCTTCTTCCGTATCCTTCGGAATCAGGGTCCACACCAGGGTCGCGGTGATGCGACGCAGGTTTTTCCAGTGGTTGGAATCCTCACCCTTGGCCATCCAGGTATAGACCAGCACCTGGTGCCAGGTACCCTGCAGAAAATCGACGACATCGAAGCCCAGCTCCTTGTCACCGATCACCTCACCGATCAGCCGGTCCGCCGCCTGCCGTGCCTTCTGCAGCCGTTGCTCCCGCTCGCGCTCGATGCGCTCGATTTCGTCCTGCTCTTCCTCGGCGCGGCGCTTCTCCTGCTCGCGGAAGGCTTCGAATTCGGACAGCGCCTGCTCGAACACGGACACATCCTGATCGAACTCGGCGATGAGGAAATCGACGATGCGTTCGATCTCGGCGATCAGCACCCGCTCTTCGACGGCATCCTCGCTCCAGCCCAGCGAGGCCTTGGAGATGCTGTCGAGCAGTTTGCGTGCCGGGTGTTTCTTGCTGTTGAAGAAGCCCTTGTCGAGTATGGCCACCTTGAGGATGGGAATCTGCAGCCGGCCGATCAGCACCTTGACCGGATCGGGCAAGGCCTTGTCCTCGAAGAAGAAATCGAACAGCATCGACACGATATCGATGATCTGGTCGTCGGCGGCGCTGACTTGGTGCCGGTTC
>JALSKD010000064.1 GCA_026989015.1 Gammaproteobacteria bacterium | reverse complement strand
GATGATGAGCTGGTTGCACGAAGCCCTGAACGCCTTCGAGCAGACCTGTCCGGCCGGGCACAGCGTCTTCATGCAGATGCGCCATGAGCTGCTGCAGGCCCTGAAGCACCCACAGCAGGATGCCGAGGATCTGATCCGACGCAGCGCCGAAGTGCACCGCGACCTGAACGCGCGCATGCAGGAGGGGCGCGATCGACTGCTGGAGTACAATTCCTGCCGCCCGAGGCAGGCGCGGGAACTGCGCGAACGGGCGGAAAGCCTGCACCTGAATCTGGATCTGCCCCGATACATGGAATCCCTCTACGACTGCTATGGGATCGCCTACGACATACGCGGTCCCGGCAGCTGGGTGCTCAAGCCCACCGACACCATGCCGGCGCGGGTGCCCGGGCTGCCCGAGGACGGCATGAGCGTCACCTATGACCGCATGGTGGCGCTGGCCAACGAGGACCTGCGGTTCCTGACTTGGGAACACCCCTTCGTGCGCACGCTGATGGACATGGTGCAGAGCAGCGAGCTGGGCAATACGGCGCTGATCGCCATCAAATACCGTGGCGCGCCGCCTGGATCACTGCTGCTGGACTGCTTCTTCCGCGTTGAGATCCCTGACCCGCCGGGTTTCCAGGCGGCCCGCTTCCTGCCCGACAACCTGATTCGTCTGTGCATCGACGAGCGCGGCAACGAGCATCAGCAGGCGCTGACACCCGATGCCGTGCACCGTGGCATGAAGCGGGTGGATATCGATACCGCGATCAAGGTCATCCGTTCGCGGGAGGAGGTCATCAAGGGCCTGCAAAAGCGGGCTGAACGCCATGCACGGACGCTGCTTCCGGAAAAGCAGGCCGTGGCCGAATCGCGGGCGCGCGAGCTGCTGCAGGAAGAGATCGACCGCTTGCATGCGCTGCGCAGCGTCAACCCCAATGTGCGCGAAGCGGAGATCGAGTATTTCCAGAGCCTGCTGGCGGATGCCCTGGAGCGCATCGGCGAAGCCAGCCTGCGGCTGGATGCGGTGCGGGTGATGGTGGCACTGTAGCCGTTTCCCGGGCAGGCTTCCAAAACTGGGCTAAGCTTTCTGCATCATCCTGAATTTGTGCGCTCTGGCCGCGCCCCCTGCCATGCCCCAGGAACAGAACATCATCACCTCGCTGGTGGAACTGACGCGCCTGCGTGACCAGCAGGCGATACGCCACAAGCTGTTGTCCTCACTGTTGGAGATCTCCGATGCTGCCTGGCTGGTGCTGTGCCGGCTTGAGCAGAAGCAGGACGATGCCGTTATCGAAGTCTGCCAGCGAATGCCGAATCCGGCTCCGGACAAGGCGGTGCGCCATTTTCCGCGGGCGCTGTTCGATCGAGGCGAGCTGTTCCAGCGCTGCATTGACAGCGGGATGCCGGTCTGGGTCCAGGATCTCGATGGCTACCAGGGCATCATCTTTCAGTTGCCGGGGAGCGGACCCCCTCATGACTTCGTGGTGCTGTTCGATGAACGGGTCGACGGGCGCTCCGAACGCATCGTCGGCTCGGTGCTCGATCTGTACGACAATTTCATCAGCCTGGTCATCGAAAACACCCAGGATCCGCTGACCCGGCTGCTCAATCGAGGCGCCTTCGATATCGATCTGCCGGCTGCATTGCTTCGTCTCAACGCGGCGGAGGCCGAAGCGGATGCCTCGGCGGGCGCGTATCTGGCGATGATGGACCTGGATCATTTCAAGCGCATCAATGACACCTTTGGCCATCTCTATGGTGACGAGGTGATTCTGCTCTTTGCCTCGCTGTTGCGCGAGGTGCTGGGTGAGCACGGACGGGTGTACCGTTATGGAGGCGAGGAGTTCGCGGCCATCGTCGAGGGCATCACGCCACGGCGGATGACGGAGCTGCTCGAGCGCCTGCGGCAGACGGTCGAGGACCATGAGTTCCCGCAGGTCGGGCAGGTGACGGTCAGCATCGGATGGACCGAACTGTGCTCCAACCAATTGCCCAGCTCCTTGCTGGATGCGGCGGATCAGGCGCTGTACCGGGCCAAGGCCGAGGGACGCAACCGCCTGTGTTTCCATGATCCGCGGGAGCAAGTGGCCGGTTCCGGCCCGTCTGCGGAATCCGACACCGATGACATCTTCTTCTGAACAGGGCGTTCCTAGAAGAATTCCACGCCGTCGTCCTCCGGCGCCTGCAGTGGCTCCGGAGGTTTCATCATTGCCCGGTACTCGTCGATGAGCGCCTGTTGCTGCGCGGTGATGCCGCGCAGCTGGCTCAGGATGTCGGTGAAGCTGTGGTAGAGCATGCCGCTGGCGTCGATGCGGTCGCTGGCCTCCTCGATGGCACGGTCCAGGTGTTCGAGCAGCCAGGCTTCCTGGTCGTCGTCCAGCCCCATGCCCAGCAGCTGGGCGTTGAGTTCGGTCATCATCTCGCGCAGCAGGGTGGCGCTGTCATTCTGGTTGTCGATGAGGGTGCGTGCCAGATGGTAGAGGTGGCTGCGGATACGACCGAAGGAGCGCAACTGCGCTTCGCTCTGTTCGACCAGCGCGAGCTCGATGCGCAGGGCGTTGATCTTGGCGTCGACGGCAGCCAGCAGTACCGGCAGCAGGTCCTTCATGCGGCCATAGCGTTCCATGTCCTCGAGCGGCATGTTCTTGACCAGCAGGCTCAGGTTCTGGAAGTTGATGATACTGCGCTGGCCGAAATCAACGAAGCGCTGGCTGCGATCGACCATTTCCAGCATTTCCTTTTCCAGTGGCTTGATGGCTTCGTCCAGTGAGTGCCATTCGATCACATCGCCATCGGTGATCATCAGTGCGCAGTGGAGCTGGTACTGGGTGATGGTGGAGAGGAGGGATTCGGCCAGTTCCTGATAGCTGGTCATCGCATAGCTTTTCTCGACGAACTGCATGGCGATGCCGAGTTCGCTGGATCCGGTCATTGCAATATAGGCCGTTTTCTGGGCCAGCTCGTATTGTTGCTTGAGCAAGCGCTGTTCTTCCCGATAACGCGCCAATACGCGGATCTTGGCGGCCAGGTCCTCTTTCTCGAAGGGTTTGGTCAGGTAGTCGTCGCCGCCGGCTTCGTAGCCGAGCATGCGTTCTCGCAGGCTGGAGTGGGACGAGAGGAAGACCACCGGCACATCCTGGGTGTCCGGATTCTCGCGCAGGCGCTCACAAACCTCATAGCCGTTGAGGCCGGGCATTTCCACATCGAGCAGTATGATGTCAGGCGCGGATTCGAAGGCCGCCTGAAGGCCGGCTTCGCCATTGTCGGCAAACCGCAGGCGCAGATCGTCGTCCGACAACGCCCGCGCGATCATCTTCTGGCTGATTTTGTCGTCGTCGATGGCGAGTATGCCAATGGCCTGGGGCATGGTCCTTGAGGTCTCCACTCCTGTAGCCACTGAGTCTAGCCCATCCACAGCAGTTTGCCGCGGCACCGGCCGTTTACATTTCGTTGATCACGGTCAGGCCAGAATGGCAGCATGAGCAAACCCCTGTTCCATTCCAACCGGCTCCTCGGCGGGCTGTTCCTGCTACTGGTGGTCAGCATGCCGTTGCTGTCGGCCTCCTCTTTCGATCTGTGGGTGCAGGACAGCCTCTACCGCCACGGCGCCTGGTTGCTCGACCGTCATGACCGGCTGCTGAAGATCCTGTTCTATGACGGCGTCAAGGGGCTGTATCTCTTGCTGGTGCTGGGCGTTTTCCTTGCGTGGCTGACGTCGCTGTTCCGTAACAGATTGAAGCCCTGGCGTCTGCGACTGGCCATCGTTGCGCTTACCCTGGTGCTTGGACCGCTGACGGTGGGCGCGGTCAAGCGCTACAGCGACATTCCCTGCCCGCGGCAACTGGAACGGTACGAAGGAAAACTGCCGCATATCACGATTCTGCAACGCTTGCGGGGCGATGCGCCCGTCACCGGTTCGCAGTGCTATCCGGCGGGGCACGCGAGCGGAGGGTTCTCGTTGATGGCTCTGCTGTTTCTGTTCAATTCCGCGCGAGCGAGACGACGGGTGGTTGCCAGTGCCCTGGCGCTGGGCTGGATCACCGGCGCCTACAAGATGGCCATCGGCGATCATTTCTTTTCCCACACCTGGATTACGATGCTGTGGGTGAGTCTGCTGATGCTGCTGATCGCGCGGGTGGTCTGTGCGCTCCGAAGGCAGAACCTGTCGCAACTCCTGGAGAAGACCGGGGAATCGGTGGCGCAGGCGGGTTGACCGCCATCCATTGACATACCGACCGGTATGTATGATTATCGCCGGGCTTTTCGCCACTTGAGTCCGCCATGAGCGCCACTTCACCTGAAGACAGTTTTTGGTGGCCAGCCCGGACAGCGGACGAAACTGCCCCGGCTCGACAACAGATTCTTCAGGCTGCCTACCGTGAAATCCATGTACACGGTTTTCAGGCCGCCAGTCTGAGCCGCATTCTGGCGCGCACAGGGGTATCCAAGGGTGCGCTCTACCATTATTTTCCCAACAAGACCGAACTCGGTTACGCCGTGGTCGATGAACTTCTCGCCCAACGCATCGAGGAGCGGTTCATCCTGCCGCTGATCAGGGCCGAGGATCCGGTCGAAGCGCTGGTGGAGATCATTGTGCGCTCCGGAGAGGCGCTTACGCTCGGCGATATCGAGCTGGGCTGTCCGCTGTCCACGCTGGCGCAGGAAATGTCGAGTCTCGACGAAGGCTTCCATCAACGATTGTTGGCCATTCACGAGCGCTGGCGCGAGACTCTGCTGCAGACCCTCGTCCGCGCCCAGTCCGTGGGGCGTATCGATTCTTCCGTGGATGCCGAGGTCGTGTCGGTGATGGTGCTGTCCACGCTGGAAGGCTGCCTGCAAACCGGAAAGATTACCCGCAGTCTCGATCGCCTGCGCCAGTGCGGCCTAGGCCTGATCCACTATCTGCGCAGCCTGCAACGACAACCGGAATAGGATCATGAACAACCCTACAGGAAACAACTGGATCGATCGCTACGCCCGTGGGGTGATTCGCTACCGGTGGTGGGTGATCCTGGCGACCCTGTTGTGGGTCGGCGTGATGGGCTACGGCGCGCAGTATCTGCAGTTCACCAATGACTACCGGGTGTTCTTCAGCAAGGAGAATCCTCAGCTCAAGGCCTTCGAGGACCTGCAGGATCAGTATTCCAAGAACGACAATGTGATGCTCGTGTTGACGCCGAAGAACGGTGATGTCTTTACCGCGGAGAATCTTCGTGCCATCCAGTGGCTGACCGAGCAGGCCTGGCAGATTCCGTTCAATTCGCGTGTCGATTCGATCACCAACTTCCAGCATACCCGGGCCGAGCAAGACGATCTGATGGTCGAGGATCTGGTGCCCGATGACGCCGAGCTGACGGCCGGCAGGCTGAAACGGATTCGGCGTATCGCCTTGTCGGAACCCCTGCTGGTCAATCGCCTGATCGCGCCGGACGGCCGGGTGACCGGTATCAATGTCACCATCGAGTTGCCGGGCGAGAACCCGATCGTCGAGAATCCGCAGGTGGTGGAATTCGTCCGCGACCTGAAACAGCAGTTTTTGCAGAAGTTTCCCGGGTGGGAACTGAGGCTGACCGGCATCATCATGATGAACCAGGCCTTTCCCGAGGCCAGCCAGTACGACATGCAGCACCTGGTGCCGATCATGTTTCTGGTGTTCATCGTGATTCTGTTTTTCTGGGTGCGGGGGTTCGCCGGCACCTTCGCCACCTTCTGGGTGATCGTTTTTTCCATCGTCGGTGCCATGGGCATGGCCGGATGGCTGGGCATACGGCTGACGCCCCCATCGTTCTCGGCGATCATGATCATCCCCACCATGTCCATTGCCCATGCCGTGCACATACTGATGAATTTTCTCATCGCACTGCACCAGGGTGAGTCGAAACAGGAGGCCATGGTCGACAGCCTGCGGGTCAACATGCAGCCGGTGTTCCTGACCACCCTGACAACGATGATCGGGTTTCTCAGCATGAATTTTTCCGATGCGCCGCCGTTTCGCGATCTGGGCAATATCGTTGCCATGGGCGTGTTCATTGCCTGGCTGCTGAGCATCGCGTTCCTGCCGGCGTTGATGATGGTGTTGCCCATGCGCGTGCGCAGAATGGAAAGCCGTTCCAGCCGGCTGATGATCGCGCTGGCCGAGTTCGTCATCGCCCGCCGACGCCCGATCCTGATCGGCATGGGACTGCTGGTGCTGTTGTTGCTGTCCTTCGTGCCGCGCAATGATCTCAACGACAATTTCACCGAATACTTCAGCACCGACATCGAGTTTCGGCGCGACGCCGATTACGCCTCGGAACATCTGAGCGGCCTGTACCTGATCGACTATTCGCTGGAGTCGGGACAGCCGGGGGGCATCAGCGAACCGGAGTTTCTGCGCAAGGTGGATGAATTCGCTGAATGGTACCGGCAGCAGCCTGAAGTCATCCATGTCAATGTGGTGACCGACATTTTCAAGCGCCTGAACCGCAACATGCACGGCGATGACCCGGACTACCACCGCCTGCCCGAGCAGCGTGACCTGGCCGCCCAGTACCTGTTGCTTTACGAGATGTCGCTGCCCTACGGGCTGGATCTGAACAACCAGATCACCACCGACAAGTCGGCAACGCGAATGACGGCCCTGCTCTATAACCAGAGTACCAGCAGCGTGCTGGCGCTGGAGCAGCGGGCGCAGCAATGGCTCAGGGAAAATGCGCCAGAGCATCTGCATGTACAGGGCGCAAGTCCTACGCTGATGTTCAGTCACATCGGTTACCGCAATATTCGGGCGATGCTGACCGGTACACTGACCGCGCTGGTACTGATATCGCTGATACTGATCGTGGCCCTGCGCTCGGTCAGAATCGGTCTGATCAGCCTGATCCCCAACCTGGTGCCTGCCGGCATGGCCTTCGGTCTGTGGGGCATCATTAACGGACAGGTTGGGCTGGCCTTGTCCATCGTCACCGGCATGACGCTGGGCATCGTGGTCGATGATACGGTGCATTTTCTCAGCAAGTATCTGCGCGCCCGGCGGGAAAAGGGGCTGGATGCGGAGGAGGCGGTGCGCTACGCCTTCCGCACGGTCGGACTTGCCCTGCTGGCCACCTCGGTGGTGCTGGCGCTGGGCTTCCTGGTGCTGACCCGATCGGCCTTCGTACTCAATGCCGACATGGGCCTGATGACGGCGCTGACGATTCTGTTCGCACTGATCGCCGATTTTCTGCTGCTGCCAACGCTGTTGATGGCACTCGACAAAAAGGAGAGTAGACATGTTTAGTAGACTGCTGATGACACTGGCCCTTTTGATTCCTGTGGTGGCTCAGGCCGGTGAAGCGGAAGACCGCGGGCTGGAGATCGCCCGCGCTGCTGATGCCTATGATCAGGGCTTCGG
Organism: Gammaproteobacteria bacterium; assembly: GCA_026989015.1. GTDB lineage: Bacteria > Pseudomonadota > Gammaproteobacteria > S144-22. The sequence continues at coordinate 13,950 of JALSKD010000064.1, read as the reverse complement.
CGATTTCCAGGCCGATATGGTGATGACCCTGAAGGACCGCCGGGGACGGAAAACCACGCGCTATATCCGCATACGCACACTGGAGATGCCCGATGACGGCGACCGCAGCCTGTCGATCTTCGACGAACCGGCCGATGTCAAGGGCACCGCCATGCTGACCTGGTCCCATGGCCTCAAGCCGGATGACCAGTGGCTGTATCTGCCGGCGTTGAAACGGGTCAAGCGCATCAACTCGCGCAACAAGTCCGGCCCGTTCATGGGCAGTGAATTCGCCTTTGAGGATCTGGGTTCCCAGGAAGTGGAAAAATACCATTACCGTTTCCTTCGCGAAGAGCCCTGCGACGACAGCCAGTGTTTTGTGGTCGAGCGCACGCCGGCCTATACCTATTCCGGCTATACCCGGCAAGTGGTGTGGATCGACAAGAACGGATACAGGCTGCGCAAGGTTGACTATTACGACCGGAAGAATGCACCGCTGAAAACGCTCACCGTATCCGGTTATCGGCAGTACCTCGAGCATTACTGGCGGCCGGATCGAATGGAGATGGTCAATCACCAGAACGGCAAGTCGACGCTGCTGGAATGGAAGAATTACCGTTTTCGTACCGGACTCAGCGAGCGGGATTTCCGCAAGCAGGCACTGAAACGGTTGCGCTGACATGCGCGGGTTGCTGCTGTCCTCGGCGTTGCTCGCCGCCTCAGTATCGGCTTTTGCGGAAGGGCTTTCCGGCAATATGGCCGTCGAAGGGCGCGCCTTTACCCAAGGCAGCGTGCCACCCGGACGGGTCGACAACGAATGGTCGCTGTCCGCGCAACCTCGCTGGCAATGGGTGCTGGGCCGGGATGACGAACTGACTCTGGAACTGTTTGCGCGAATCGATGAGGGGCTTGGGCGTCAGCATGGCGACATCCGCGAACTGCGCTGGCTGCATGTTGATGGTGACAACGAGTGGCGTATTGGCATCGACAGCGTGTTCTGGGGGGTGACCGAATCGCGCCATCTGGTGGATGTCATCAACAGCGTTGACCGGCTCGAAGGACTGGACGGCGAGGACAAGCTGGGTCAGCCGATGATCCATTACTCCCGCCTGACCGAAGACGGCGTACTCGAAGTCTTTCTGCTGCCGGGCTTCCGCGCTGCTCACTACGCCGATACCGATGCTCGGCTGACACCGTCAATTCCGGTACGCGAATCACTGGCCCGCTATGAATCGTCGCAGGAAGACCGGCATGTTGATGGCGCATTGCGCTATTCGGCCAGTATGGGAGATCATGACTTCGGCGTGTCTGTATTCCGCGGCACCCAGCGCGAGCCACTGCTGCAAGCGTCCATGCTGAACGGACAGCCGGTGCTGATTCCGTTTTACCCGCTGATGACCCAGTGGGGGCTGGAATGGCAGGCGATACTCGGCGAGTGGACCTGGAAGATCGAAGCGATACGGCGTATCCGCGACGACGGCCGCTTCACTGCTGCGACCTCCGGTTTCGAATATACCTTCTATGACCTGGGCGCCAGCGGAATCGATGTTGGCTGGCTGCTCGAATATTCCAGCGATCAGCGGCCGGAAGCCGTTTTCGATGACGACTGGTTTACCGGCGTGAGGCTGGCCTTTAATGATGCCCAGAGCAGCGAGATCCTCGCCGGGCTGCTTTATGACGCCCGGCGAGGCAGCCAGAGCCTGCGTGTCGAGGCCAGTCGCCGTCTCGGAGACAGCTGGAAACTGAGTCTTGAAGCCCAGTCCTTCAACCACGTGGCAGCCGGAGATCCGCTGAAGACCCTGGCTCGCGACGACTACATCCAGCTGGAACTCGCCTGGTATTTCTGATTCACTGAAAGTCCTGCTGATGCCGCATCGCGTGGGTTCGTCCATGGACACTACCGGAAAAGACTGGCGATCCGACGCTCCGCTTCTGCGCACGGAACGCCTGCTGTTGCGCGCACTGGCCTTGAGTGATGCGCCGCGGGTAAAGCAGCTGGCCGGCCACCCCGATATCGCGGCGGTGACCACCAACATCCCCCACCCCTACCCGGTAGCTCTGGCCGAGCGCTGGATCGCCTCTCATGAGCCCAATCGACGCGCTGGCCGGTCGCTTGAACTGGGCATCGAGCACCGCTCCATGCTGGTGGGCAGCGTGTCGCTGATGAACATGGCCGAAGGCAGGGCCAATGTCGGCTACTGGCTGGGGGTGGATTTCTGGGGTCGGGGGTTGATGACCGAAGCCGTCACCGCACTGGCCGAATACGCCTTCGAAACCATCGGGTTGCAGGAGCTGCGGGCCATCCATATGTGGCGCAATCCGGCCTCCGGGCGGGTACTGCAGAAGGCGGGCTTCCGTCGTATCGGCGCGGAACAGAGAACACTGAACGGCCGGATCGAGGATGTGGTGCTTTACCGGCGAAGACGCGGCAAAATGCGGCTCTGAGCACTCGGAGCTGTCATAATGCCCGTGCATTCAATCAAACGGAGCTTCTCATGAACAACCCCAGGTTTCTGTGGATCCTGATCCTGATCCTGTCCGCACTGCTGGCAACAGGTATCTACAAGTTCGTCACCGGTAGTGTGGCGCCTTCCAAGGACGGGCGTACCGCCGTCGTGCTGAACACCGCGGAGCGCAATCTGGTGCTGTCCGAAATGCGCGCCTTTCTGGTCAGCCTGCAGGCAGTGAGCCAGGCCATTACCGAAGAGGACCGCGAGACGGTCATCCGCGAGGCGACCCGGGCCGGCATGGCGGCCGAGGCGGATACCCCGGCTGCGTTGCTGGCCAAAATTCCACTGGCGATGAAGCAACTGGGCTTCGGCACCCGTGGCAAGTTCGATGACATCGCCAGCGCTGCCCGGGATGGCGCCGACATGAAGCAGCTGCGTCGGCAACTGGATGCGCTGATGAACAATTGCATCGCCTGTCACGCCAGCTTCCGCCTGCCGGAGCCGGCCAACTAGGCGGTCACGGCCTGGTGAAATCCGGCCTGCCGCTGCCGCTGCCGTTGCTGTTGTTGCCCGCGTTGGCCAGTGCGGGCTCGTTGCATGACGAGGCCCTGTGGCGCTTCAATTTCGGCAATGACATTTTCTTCCAAAAGGACAACAAGTTGTCTGCGGGCTGGGTTGTGCAGCGCCATTCAGCACCGGTCCAGTCCTGGGAGCGGTTGCAGGGCATGCCGGGGTTCATCGGCAGTTGGTCGGAGTTTTTCGAACCCTTGTCCCGACCCGACCTGCTCAAGCGCGCCCACTGGTCCGTCGGTCAGGTCATGCAGACCCCCACCGACATCACCCGCGAGGAACGCATCCCCGACGATGTGCCCTATGCCGGCGCGCTGGTTCTGCAGGCCGGCTGGTACGCCTACAACGATGAGGAGTTCCGTGGTCTCGAGCTGACCACGGGTGTCGTCGGTCCACCCTCTCTCGCCGAACAGACCCAGATAGCGGTGCACCGTTTGCTGGGCAACGAAATTCCCCGTGGCTGGGACAACCAGCTCAAGACCGAACCCATCGTCAATGCCAATGTCATGCGCAAGGTCAAGCTTCTGGCCGGTGACGACGGCTTCTGGGGCTGGGACCAGGCGCTCAGCGTCGATGGCAGCCTCGGCAATCTCTATACCCAGCTGTCGCTGGCCATGGAATGGCGCTTTGGTGAAAACCTGCCGGGTGGTTTTCTCTACAACCCTCTGCCGCCGGGGTTCGGCATGTCCTACAAGGCCAGCCTGCCGCCGTTGCGCCCGCAACGCCACGCGCTCTATGGCTCATTGTCGCTGCGGGTCAGTGCCTTTGCCTGGAACCTGTTTTTCGATGGCAATACCTATGACCGGGAGTATCGCGTGCCCAAGGAGCCGGTGGTCTGGCAGGCGACCGTGGGCGTTCATTATGAACGGCCGGAATGGGCATTGCATTTCACCCTGTTGCGCTCCGGTGCCGATGTGGATGTGCGCAGGCTGGCCGAGGCAGAGAGCAGCGAGGCCTTTGGCGCGCTCATCTTCGAGTGGCGCATTCTTTGAAGCCACTTGAAAATCCGGCAAGTCAGCCCGATATCCTGTCCATGAAGGCCGTGTTCCTGGACCTCAGTGGAGTGCTCTACATCGGGCAGGAAGCGATACCCGGCGCCGTGCAGGCCGTCGCTCGACTGCAGCGTTCCGGTCTGACACTTCGTTTCGTGACCAACACCTCGCGCATGACCCGCCGGCAGATTCTCGACAGTCTGCGGCAGCTGGACTTCGAGATCGAAGATGCTCAGCTGGTCACTGCGCCGCTGGCGGCCCGCGATTGGATACAGTCCCGCGGCCTGCGCCCCTATTGCCTGATTCACGACGCCATCCGCGAGGAGTTTGCCGGCCTCGATCAGTCCGATCCCAATGCGGTGATCATCGGCGATGCCGCCGACGGTTTTACCTATGCGGCGCTCAACCGCGCCTTCGAGCTGTGTCTGGAGGGGGCCCCGCTGGTAGGCATCGGGCGCAACCGCTATTTCCGCCTGGACGGGCGATTCCAGCTCGATGCCGGCCCCTTCATCACCGCTGTTGAATACGCGGCGGATACCGAGGCCGTGATCGTCGGCAAGCCTTCCCGCGCCTTTTTCGAGCAGGTACTCGGCGAGATTGGTTGTTCGCCCGGAGATGCGGTGATGGTCGGCGATGATGTGCACGGCGATGTGGAAGGCGCACTGAAGGCCGGATTGCAGGCGGTGCTGGTGCGCACCGGGAAATACCGGTCCGGAGATGAACGGCGCATCGATGGTGAATTCCTTGTGGTGGACTCGGTCGTCGAAGCCGTGGATGCCTTACTGGCTGACGAGCAGGCCGTAGCGGAACCAGCCCGGGACCCGTTCCAGTCCGGATGACAGCTCGGCATCCCAGGATCGCCAGTCGGGGCAGCAGTCTTCGACCAGCGCCCAGAAACCGGGTGAATGATTCATCTCACGGGTATGGCAGAGTTCATGGATCAGCAGATAATCCACCGCTTGCGGTGAAAGAAACAGTAATTGATCGTTGAGGCTGATGGTGCCACGGCTGGAGCAGCTTCCCCAGCGGCTCTTCTGCGAACGGATGCTGACCCGTTCATAGCCGAAGCCATGAACCCGTGCCAGTTCCCGCAGGCGCATCGGCAGATGCCGCCGGGCCTGGCGGCGCACCCATCCGCGCAGGCCGTCGATGGCTTGCTGGTGATCCGGCGGTACGAGCAACCGGCCCCCGGGCAGCTCTTTCAGTGCATCCCCATCGCTCTCGCCCGAGACCGTCCAATGGCCATTGATGGCCGGAAGACGAATGACTTCGGGCAGCGGCGGTGGTTCCAGTGTCGCGGCATGACGGGCCAGTTGGCGGCGAATCCAGTCTTCGTGTTGCTGTAGAATGCCCTCGATCCGGTGCTGGGGGGTGCGCTTTGGGGCCACCACTTCCAGTCCGACCCAGGGCTTCACGCGCAGGCTGATGCGTCTCGCACGCGGTGAAATGCGCAGTCGATAGTCGAAAACCTGCCTGTCCCGGAACATCCTGCCATTTTAGCAGCCAATGAATGCCAACACACTGAGACAACGCCTGTTCAATGAAGCCCTGCTGGCCGACCGCCGCCGTTTGCTCGGCCAGTGGCGGCGTCTGGGCCGCCGCCCGGCGCGGAAGGATCTGCAAGCCATGGAGCAGGCCATCGAGGCTTCGGTTGAACGGGTGCGCCAGCGTCGCCGGCGGCGACCTTCGGTTTCGCTGAACCGTGAACTGCCCTTCTACGAATACCGCGATCGGCTGAGCGACACCATCGAGCGCCATCAGGTGGTCATCGTCTGTGGCGAAACCGGTTCCGGAAAGACCACCCAGCTGCCGCAGATCTGCCTCGAACTGGGTCTGGCCGACCGGGGCAAGATCGGGCACACCCAGCCACGGCGGCTGGCGGCACGGGCGGTGACCGCGCGCATCGCCGAGGAACTGGGCGGCGAGCCGGGTGATGCCGTCGGCTACAAGGTGCGCTTCAGTGACACCAGCAACCCGGACGGCTACATCAAGCTGATGACCGACGGGATGCTGCTGGCCGAGATTCAGAGCGACCGGTGGCTCAACGAATACCAGACCCTGATCATCGACGAGGCCCATGAGCGCAGCCTCAACATCGATCTGCTGCTCGGGTATGTCAAGAGGTTGCTGAAGAAAAGGCCCGACCTGAAATTGATCATCACCTCGGCGACCATCGACCCGGAGCGCTTCTCACGCTATTTCGACGATGCGCCAATGGTTACGGTGTCCGGGCGCAGCTATCCGGTGGAGATCCGCTACCGCCCGCTGGAGGAAGGCCATGCCGACCGCGACCGCATCGAAGCGGTGATGGAGGCCATCGAGGAATTGTGGCGGGAAGCACCGTTGGACACGCTGGTGTTTTTCCCCGGCGAACGACAGATACGCGAGGCGGCCGAACGCATCGGCAAGCGTCTGCATCAGGCCGAGGTGTTGCCACTCTATGCGCGGCTCAGCCACGAACGGCAAAAGAGAATTTTTCAGCGCTCGCAGCGGCCGAAGATCATTCTCGCCACCAATGTCGCCGAGACCTCGCTGACCGTGCCGGGCATCCGCTATGTGGTGGACACCGGGCTGGCGCGAATATCACGCTACTCCTGGCGTGCCGGCGTGCAGAGGCTGCCCATCGAGAAGATTTCCCGTGCCTCGGCCAACCAGCGTGCCGGCCGTTGTGGTCGGGTGGCACCGGGTATCTGCGTTCGCCTCTATGATGAGGAAGATTATCTGGCGCGCCCCGAATTCACTGATCCGGAGATTCTGCGCACCCATCTGGCCTCCGTCATACTGCAGATGGACAGCCTCAGGGTCGGGCATATCCGGGATTTCGACTTCATCGAGCCGCCCGATTCTCGTCTCATCGCCGACGGTTACCGCTTGTTGCACGAACTGCAGGCCGTGGAGCCGGATGACCGAGTGACCCCTGTTGGACAGAAACTGTCGCGGCTGTCCATCGATCCCCGACTCGGCCGCATGCTGCTGCGCGCCGCCGAGCTGGGTTGCCTCAGCGAGATGCTGGTGATCGCGGCCGTGATGTCGGTGCAGGATCCGCGTGATCAGTCGGTGGAAAATCGCGCGGCTGCACGGGAGCGATTTGCCCTGTGGCAGGACGACACATCCGATTTCGCAGGCTGGTTGAAACTCTGGTCCATTATTCGCGAACAAAAAAAGTGCCTGAGCCGCAACCGGTTTGCGCGCTGGTGCAGGAAAAACCATCTGTCCTGGATGCGCATCCGTGAATGGGAAGATTTGTATCGCCAGATCCGCCAGCAATGCACCGACCTGAAACTGCGGTTCAACGATAAGCCGGCCGATGTCGGGCTTTTGCACCGGGCGATACTCTCGGGCATTCCCAGCCACATTGCGGCGCTGGATCAGGATGCCCGCTACAAGAGCACCCGCGGCCGTGAGGTGATGATTTTTCCGGCCTCTGTGCTGGCTGGCAAGACTCCGAAGTGGATCATGGCCTTTGCATTGATCGAAACGCGACGGTTGTATGCGCACAGTGTGGCCGGTATGAATCCGCAGTGGGCGATGCAGGATCTGCAGCACCTGCACCAGTACGAATACCATGAACCCCATTTTCAGGATCGTCAGGGGCGCGTTGCGGCGCTGCGCAACACGCGCATATACGGCCTGCTGATCGAGGGCAACCGACGGGTAAACTTCGCCCCCATCGATCCGGTGGCGTCGCGCGAGATATTCATCCGTGAAGGCTTGGTCGAGGGGCGCCATGCGAGTCGCATTGGTTTTCTGCAGCACAACCGTCGATTGATCGAGCGCTATCGTGAGCAGGAAGAACGGGAACGCCGGCGTGATCTGCTGATCGGGGAGCAGCAACTCTTCGAATTCTATGCTGCGCGGATTCCTGCCGAAGTGGTGGACGGACCGAGCTTCGAACATTGGGCAAAAGGTCTTGATGCCGCGTCCATCCGCGGGTTGACCCTGTTCGATGAGGATGTGGTCCCCGGCGGTCCATCCGCCGATGACGGGGCGTTTCCGAAAACCCTGCAATTGCGCAACCAGACCCTGCGCCTGAGTCATGTATTCGATCCCTCCGATGAAGCGGATGGGGTGACCGTGCACATACCCCTGGCGCTGCTCAACCAGTTCGATGATGCGGATTTCGAATACCTGGTACCCGGTCTGCTCGGCGACAAGATCGAGGCCTTGATTCGCAGCCTGCCCAAGGCGCTGCGTACGCATTTCATACCGGTACCGGAGTATGCACGGGCCTGTCATGAGGCGGTAAAAACCGAGGGGCGCCTGCTGGATCAGCTGTCCCGGCACCTGCGGCGCATGACGGGAGTCGAGGTACGACCGGAGGACTGGCGGCCAGAGGCCATCGAGGCGCATTTTCAGATGCGCTATGCCATCGAGCGTGACGGCGAGGTGCTGGCCAGTGGCCGCTCACTGGAAGCGCTCAAGCGGCAATTCGGTGATCAGGCCACGCGCAGTTTTCGCGAGCAGGCGGCCGCAGGTGATCTGGCCCGGGAAGGCCTCACCGACTGGGATTTCGATGCCCTGCCGCAGCGTGTCGACCTGAATCACCAGGGCGCCTCCATCACCAGTTTCCCGGCGCTGGTGGACTATACCGAATTCGTGTCGGTCGAACTGTTCGAGAGCGCCGGGGAGGCGGATTTCTATCACCCTTCCGGTGTGGCGCGCCTGGCAATGCTGCGGCTGAAGGATACCGTCAGGTATGCACGCAAAAACCTCCCTGACATCGATCGCTCCGCACTGGCCTGGGCCGCCCTGGGCGGCAAGGATGAGCTGGTCGATGACCTGCTGATGTCGGTTCTGCTTGGCGACATGCCGGAAGCAGTGCGCAGCCGGGAAGCGTTTGAGGCGTGGGTTTCATCGCTGCGGCCCCGTTTTCTCGCCCTGGCCGGAGCGCGTGCCGAACTGCTGTGGAAAATACTCGAAACCTGGCGCGCCGCGCGCCAGGCGCTGGAGGAAGGGGAACTGAGCGGCGATCACCGTGCCGATATCGAGGAGCAGATGGATTACCTGATCTACCCGGGCTTTATGTGCGCCACTCCAGAGTCGGCCCACACGCGTCTGCCCGCCTTTTTTCAGGCCATCGTCCGGCGTATCGATAGCTACCCCAGTGCGGCGGCCGACCGCGCACTGCCACAGCTGCGCGCCTTGTGGGAGGCCTGGAAGGAACGGGAAGAAGCCGGTCAGGGCGATGCGCGGGAGCGGGACAAGCTGCGCTGGATGATCGAGGAGTGGCGCATCAACCTGTTCGCCCAGCCCATGAAGACCCGTTTTCCGGTATCGGAGAAGCGCATTCGCAAGCAGCTCGATGCCCTGGGGAAGCCCTGATATCCGGGCTTCCCCAAGCGGGGCGTCAGCCGTCCAGCCGTGTAGAGGCGAGTGACTCCAGCACCTTGACCAGCGCCGAGTGATCCAGCGAACCGCCATCGGGTTCGGCGGCCAGTGCATTGAACAATTGCAGGGTGCTGGCCGTATTGGGCAGGGCGATGCCGAGCGTTCTGGCCGCATCCAGGGCCAGATTCAGATCCTTGCGGTGCAGGTCGCTGCGGAAACCCGGCTCGAAATTCCGCTGCAGCATGCGTTCGCCGTGGGTCTCGAGCACCTTCGATGCGGCGAAACCGCCGAGCAGCGCTTCCCGCACCCGTGCCGGATCGGCACCGGCTCGGGCAGCAAAGACCAGTGCTTCGGCCACTGCCTCTATGGTTAGCCCGACCACGATCTGGTTGGCGATCTTGCAGGTCTGGCCACTGCCGATATCGCCCACATGCACGATGTTCCGCCCCAGCACCTCGAACAGCGGCAGGGCGCGCTGAACACTGGCATCGTCGCCGCCGATCATGATCGACAGACTGCCCTGTTCGGCGCCGGCCTCTCCTCCGGAGACGGGTGCGTCGAGGTATTCGCAGCCCGCCTCGAAGGCCCTGTGGGCGAAGCGGCGCGTGGCCTCGGGCGAAATGGAGCTCATATCGATGATCAGGGAGCCGCCATGTATGCCCGCAAGCACACCGTCGGGTCCGAGCAGCACGCGTTCGACGGCCGGGGTGTCGGGCAGCATGGTGATGACGATCTCGCTGCGCGCGGCCACCGCGGCAGGGTGCTCTTTCACCCGCAGACCCGCGGCCAGAAGGTCGGGATCGATGTCCGAGACATTGACGCAGCCCGTCAGCTGGTGGCCGGCATCGATCAGCCGCAGCGCCATCGGGCGTCCCATGACGCCCAGTCCGATGAAACCGATGTTCATGGGGGTTACCGCTGGCCTGTGGAGGTTGCGAGTGTATCGCGCCCGGCCGACGCCATCCAGAGCCGAGGAACGGGATCAGCGTCGGCGCAGGCGTTGCAACAGGCGCTGCAGACGCGAGGGGGCCGGCGGGCTGTTCGGGGCAAGGGGGAGGTTGCTGCCCTCGAAATAGCGCAGGCGTTGCTCCAGTGTCAGCCACTGGGTGCGGTCATCGTCATCGAGAAACAGAAGGCTGTTGGTGGTGGTCGTGGTATCCATGCCGAGGGTCACAGTGATTCGAGACACTATTCTAGAAACCGTGCTCAGCCTTGGGTGTGCGCGCGATCACAGCAGGGGTTTCCGTTCGTCGGAGATGGATGATCTGTGACCGCTTCCACAGGGTGGCTGTGTGGCGCCAGGGATGACGGTCTGCCGCATCCATTGAAGGTTTTCAATGCGCGGTCTTGCGGTTCGTGTGAGACTGCGGGCGTTTTGGGATCAGGAGTGGGGGCGGGTGTATCGCCGTACCCTGGTAGCGCTGATTACCGGGAAAAAAGAATCCATATTTGTTAACGGAGGTTATCGTGAGAATCGCTGTCACAAGTCAAAATTTCAGAACCGTCACCGGGCATGCCGGTAAAACCAGAAGGTTTTTAATGTTTTGTGTGGACGAGGGCGGTTCGGTTGCCGAATGCGACCGGCTCGATCTGCCCAAGGAAATGTCGATGCACGCCTTTTCCGGCGGCGAACACCCGGTCGATGTGGCCGATGTGTTGATCACCGCTGGATGTGGAGAGGGTTTCAAGCGTAGAATGGCCGCCAGAGGCATCCGGGTGGTGACCACTTCGGAGAGCGATCCGCTGACTGCGGCGCGGGCCGTGGCGACGGGTGCGCCACTGCCGCCACCAGACCGGGACGGTCATGGCGACGGGGGAAAACATCAATAAAGCGTCCTCCGGGCCTGCCAGGGCCTGGAAGGGCATAAAAAAATCAACGGACAGGGGAAAATCACATGTTTGATCCGGAATTTATCGAATTGTCGCGTTTGCAATTCGCCGCGACCGCCTTGTACCACTTCATCTTCGTGCCACTGACCATCGGTCTGGTGTGGATTCTGGTCATCATGGAGAGTGTTTATGTGATGACCGGCAAGCAGATCTACAAGGACATGACCCGCTTCTGGGGCAAGCTGTTCGGCATCAATTTTGCCCTTGGGGTCACCACCGGGCTGACCATGGAGTTTCAGTTCGGTACCAACTGGGCCTACTATTCGCATTATGTGGGCGATGTGTTCGGGGCGCCGCTGGCCATCGAGGGGCTGATGGCCTTCTTCCTCGAATCGACCTTCGTCGGCATGTTCTTCCTCGGCTGGGAGCGCCTGTCGAAGGTTCAGCATCTGGCGGTCACCTTCCTCACCGCGCTGGGCACCAACCTGTCGGCGCTGTGGATCCTGATCGCCAACGGCTGGATGCAGAACCCGGTCGGCAGCGAATTCAACTACCAGACCATGCGCATGGAGATGACCAGCTTCGCGGAGCTGATCATGAACCCGGTGGCGCAGGTGAAATTCATTCATACCGTCTCCGCCGGTTATGTGGCCGGCTCCATGTTCGTGCTGTCGATCTCCGCCTGGTACCTGCTGAAGCGGCGGGACATGCCTTTTGCCAAGCGTTCCTTTGCCATTGCCGCCGGTTTCGGCCTGGCTTCGATCCTGTCGGTGATCGTACTCGGCGATGAGTCCGGCTACGAGATCGGCGATGTGCAGAAGGTCAAGCTGGCGGCCATCGAGGCCGAGTGGGAGACCGAGGAAGCGCCCGCCGCCTTTACCCTGTTCGGGCTGCCCAACCAGGAGACGCAGGAGACGGACGCGGCGATCAAGATTCCCTATGTGATGGGCATCATCGCCACCCGCTCGCTGGACGAACAGGTGACCGGCCTGAAGGACATCATCGAGCACAACGAGGAGCGGGTGAGGCGCGGCATGCTGGCTTATGGCCTGCTGCAGAAGCTGCGCAACGGCGAGGATACGGCGGAGAATCAGGCCTTCTTCGACGAGTACAAGAAGGACCTCGGCTATGGCCTTCTGCTCAAGGCCTATACGCCCAATGTAACCGACGCCACCGAAGAGCAGATCAAGCAGGCGGCGCGGGATTCGATTCCCCATGTGGCGCCGGTGTTCTGGGCGTTTCGCATCATGGTGGCCAGCGGCTTCGCCATGTTGCTGATCTTTGCGCTTGCCTTTTACTACAATGCGCGGCGGCAGATTCTGCGCAAGCGCTGGCTGCTGTGGCTGTGCCTGCTCGCGCTGCCGTTGCCTTGGGTGTCGATCGAGACCGGATGGTTCGTTGCCGAATACGGCCGCCAGCCCTGGGCCATCGGCGAGATCCTGCCGACCTTCCTCGCCGCGTCGAGCCTGACCAAGCAGGATCTGATCCTTTCGCTGACCGGATTCTTCGTCTTCTATACGGTGCTGCTGATCATCGAGATGTGGTTGATGATCCACTTCGCGCGCAAGGGGCCGAGCTCGCTGCATACCGGCCGATACCATCATGAACAGCCGGCCACGGCCGTCACGGGAGGATAAGCCAATGTTCGATTACGAAACACTGAAACTGATCTGGTGGTTGCTGATCGGCATCCTGCTCATCGGCTTCGCGGTCACCGACGGCATGGACATGGGTGTGGGCAATCTGCTGCTGTTCATCGGCAAGACCGACGATGACCGGAGGGTGATGATCAATACCGTGGGCCCCCACTGGGATGGCAACCAGGTGTGGCTGGTGACCGCGGGCGGCGCGATCTTCGCTGCCTGGCCCGCGGTCTATGCGGCCGCCTTCTCCGGCTTCTACTTCGCCATGCTTCTGGCCTTGTTCGCGCTGTTCTTCCGCCCGGTGGGTTTCGACTACCGCAGCAAGCTGGACAAGCCTTCCTGGCGCAGGAGCTGGGATGTGGCGCTGTTCATCGGCTCCTTCGTGCCGGCGCTGGTGTTCGGTATCGCCTTCGGCAACCTGCTGCAGGGTGTGCCCTTCCATCTGGACGAATTCCTGCGGCCGTTCTACACCGGGTCCTTTCTTGCCCTGCTCAACCCCTTTGCCTTGCTGGCCGGCGTGCTGTCGGTGGCGATGCTGACCATGCACGGTGCCACCTGGCTGCAGATGCGTACCCTGGACGAGCTGGCCGAGCGCAGCCGCAGTGCGGCGCGGCGCATGGCCTTGCTGTCGGTGCTGCTGTTCGCCGCTGGCGGTGTCTGGGTGGCATTGGGCATCGATGGCTACCGCGTGGTCGACATGCCACCGCCGGGTGAGCTGACTTCGCCTTTGCACAAGACGGTGGAGATTGCCAGCAGTGCCTGGTTCGACAACTACCGCGCCCGGCCCTGGACATTGCTGTTCCCGTTGCTGGGCTTTGCCGGCATGATCGGTGCCTGGCTGTTTTCCGGATCCGGACGCAGTGCGCTGGCGTTCTTCAGCTCCTCGCTGGCCATCGTCGGCGTGATCATGACCGCCGGGGTGTCGATGTTCCCGTTCGTCATGCCGTCGAGCAGCAACCCCTCGCACAGCTTCATTGCCTGGGATGCGGTGTCCAGCCCGCTGACGCTCACGGTCATGTTCTGGGCGGCGGCCATCTTCGTGCCGATCATCATTGCCTACACCACCTGGAACTACTACAAGATGTGGGGCAAGGTTTCGGTGGATGAAATCAAGAACCGTTTCGCGGCCTATTGACCTGGCGCAGCGACCAACCCGGA
>JALSKD010000063.1 GCA_026989015.1 Gammaproteobacteria bacterium | reverse complement strand
GGGTGGTAGAGGGTCTGCTCGATGCGCTCCACCGCCGGGCTGTCGGACTCGATCTTGATCAGTTCGGCATTGTTCATGTGCTCGTAGGCCAGCTCCATGACCTTTTGCGCCATGGTGGCGGAGAACAGCATCGACAGGCGCTTTTCGGGCTCCGGCAGGCGGCGCAGCAGGTAGCGCACATCCTTGATGAAGCCCATGTCGAACATGCGATCGGCCTCGTCGAGCACCATGCACTCGGCCGATTTCAGCGTGTACAGCCTCTGCTTGAAGAAGTCGATCAGCCGCCCGGGGGTGCCGATCAGGATGTCGATGGGCTGTTCGAACTGCGCTTTCTGCTGCTCATAGGCCTTGCCGCCGTAGCAGATGGCAATCTTCTGGCCGGTGGCGGCCGCCAGCTGCTCGGCGTCCTTGTGGATCTGGATCGCCAGTTCGCGGGTGGGGGCGAGTATCAGCGTGCGCGGCTTGCCGGGCAGGGTTTTCCGGTCGCTGTGCAGCAGACGGTTCATGCAGGCCAGCAGAAAGGCCAGGGTCTTGCCGGTGCCGGTCTGCGCCTGCCCGGCGCAGTCGCGCCCTTCGAGCAGGACCGGCAGGGCGGCTTCCTGGATCGGTGTGCAGTATTCGAAGCCGTTGTCCTTCAATGCCTGTTGCAGCTTCGGGTCCAGCGGCAGAGTGTCGAAACGCGTCTCTGTCAGATGGTGTGTGCTCATGCTTCGTCGTCGTTTTCTCGGGTTGACCCCTCATCATACCATGCACCGGCGGATGTCGAGCAAATAGGCGCCCGGTCGTCACTTGGGCACTCAGGGCGCCTTGACAGTATCCGGGGAGTTCAATAAATTGGCCGATCTTTCAATGAGTACGCATCCCGATGCGCTGGAGAATACCCCGTGAGTGACAAAATCGTGTATCTGACCGACGACAGCTTCGAGGCCGAGGTGCTGCAATCCGATCTGCCGGTGCTGGTCGATTACTGGGCCGACTGGTGCGGTCCCTGCAAGATGATCGCGCCGGTGCTGGAGGAGATTGCCGAGGAATACGACGGCCGGCTCAAGGTTGCCAAGCTCAATATCGACGAGAACACGGCCACCACCCCCAAGTACGGCATTCGCGGCATTCCCACGCTGATGCTGTTCAAGGACGGCAATGTCGAGGCCACCAAGGTCGGCGCCCTGTCCAAGTCACAGTTGACCGCCTTCATCGACAGCAACCTCTGATCCGGTCACCGCGCCGGTCCACCCGGGCTGGCGCGGAACGCGTCCTGTTGGACGCCCCCGGTTTTGTGTGCTACTCTTCGCACGCATAACACGCCAACATCACCGGCGACGCCTCGAATCGAGGCACTTCATCCCCAACCCGTTTAATACGTTTTCAAGGCCAGAGCATTCCGGGTATCGTCATACCGTTCACTATCCTGTTGCGTCCGGACGCCATCGTCCGCGGGCCGTATCCGTTCCCGAATCTTTCATCAACCACTCGTCTTTCGATCCAATCTCTATGAACCTCAGCGAACTCAAGAAAAAAAGCGTCCCCGAACTCATCGACATGCTCAAGGAAATGGGGGGCGACCACACTTCGCGCATGCGCAAGCAGGACATCATCTTCAGCCTGCTCAAGGCCCAGGCCAAGAAGGGCGAGGACATCTTCGGCGATGGCGTGCTGGAGATCCTGCAGGACGGTTTCGGTTTTCTGCGCTCCGCCGACAGTTCCTACCTGGCCGGCCCCGACGACATCTATGTCTCGCCCAGCCAGATTCGCCGTTTCAACCTGCGCACCGGTGATACCATCAGCGGCAAGATCCGTCCGCCGAAAGACAACGAACGCTATTTCGCACTGCTCAAGGTCGATCAGATCAACTTCGACGCTCCGGAAGCGGTCAAGCACAAGATTCTGTTCGAGAACCTGACCCCGCTGCACGCCCAGGACCGTCTGGTGCTGGAGCGCGGCAACGGCAGCACCGAGGACATCACCGCCCGCATCATCGACCTGGTGTCGCCCATCGGCAAGGGGCAGCGCGGCCTGATCGTGTCGCCGCCCAAGGCCGGAAAGACGCTGATGCTGCAGAACATCGCGCAGAGCATCGCCAGCAACTATCCGGAGTGCTACCTGATCGTTCTGCTGATCGACGAACGGCCGGAAGAGGTCACCGAAATGTCGCGGATGGTGCGCGGCGAAGTGGTCGCCTCCACCTTCGACGAACCGGCCAGCCGCCATGTGCAGGTGGCCGAAATGGTCATCGAGAAGGCCAAGCGGCTGGTCGAGCACAAGCGGGATGTGGTCATCCTGCTCGACTCCATCACCCGCCTGGCGCGGGCCTACAACACCACCATACCGTCCTCCGGCAAGGTGCTGACCGGCGGTGTCGATGCCCACGCGCTGCACCGCCCCAAGCGTTTCTTCGGCGCCGCGCGCAACATCGAGGAAGGCGGCAGTCTGACCATCATCGCCACCGCACTGGTGGAAACCGGCTCCAAGATGGACGAAGTCATCTACGAGGAATTCAAGGGCACCGGCAACATGGAGATCCATCTCGACCGCCGCATCGCCGAAAAGCGCGTTTTCCCCGCCATCAACATCAACCGCTCCGGCACCCGTCGCGAGGAGCTGCTGATGTCCCAGGACGAACTGCAGAAGGTCTGGATCCTGCGCAAGTTCCTGCATCAGATGGACGACCTGGAAGCGATGGAGTTCGTACTCGGCCGCATGCAGAACAGCAAGACGAATGCCGAGTTCTTCGACCAGATGAAAAAATAGCGTTCATTACGCAGTCTGGAACCGCCGAGCCGTCTTGCCTGGCGCCCCCGGACACGCACTGAACGCCATTAGAAGCGCGTTCCTGCCGCGTTGAACGGCTGCTTGCATGTTCATGGTTCCCTTCATCCAGTGTGCGGCCGCGCGGAAGGGTTTGCCTTGATGGTTGCGGAGGCGCATGAGCGTGATCCATTCCTTCGAACCCTGGATCGGCATTGAGCCCCGGGTATTGATCCTCGGCAGCATGCCGGGAGTGAAGTCGCTGCAGGCGCAGTGCTACTACGCGCACCCGCGCAACGCCTTCTGGCCGATCATCGACAGGCTGTTCGGCCTGGACGGTCCAGCCGATTGCGCGGAGCGCCGCCGCCGGTTCGAAACCCTGCCACTGGCCTTGTGGGATGTGCTGCAAAGCTGCCAGCGGCCGGGCAGCCTGGATGCGTCCATCGTAGCCGACAGCGTTCGTCCGAATGCGATCCCCCGGCTGCTGGAGCGGCACCCTTCCATCGGCTGGCTGCTGTTCAATGGCGCCACGGCCGAGCGCCTGTTCCAGCGCCACCTGCTGGCCGGGCTGCCTCAGTCGAGGCAGTTGTCACTGCGACGGCTGCCCTCGACCAGTCCGGCCTACGCCGGGATGGGGTTTGACGAGAAACTGAGTCACTGGTCGGCTGCCTTTGCCGAGGCAGGAATAAACCCCGAAGGTTGTTTATCTATCAGCAAATCATGATAGAATATGCGCCGGCACAATCCGCCATCCTGCCTTTTCCTTAAAAATCAATGGTTTAGGTATCTGATCCACAGCAGGTTGATCGGATAGGGAGCGGTGTTACCGAATACAGGGCGTTCCGCGGGATCCGATCACGCGCGCACCCGAGGATTTTTTTCACTTTCAGTTTCTAGAGAACGACTATGGCAGACCTTGAAAAGTACCGGAATATCGGCATCTTCGCGCATGTCGACGCGGGCAAGACCACGACCACAGAGCGCATCCTCAAGCTCACCGGCAAGATCCACAAGACCGGCGAGGTGCATGAGGGCGAGGCGACCACCGACTTCATGGATCAGGAGCGCGAGCGTGGCATCACCATTCAGTCCGCGGCCACCAGCTGCGAATGGAAAGGTCACCGCCTGAACATCATCGACACCCCGGGACACGTGGACTTCACCATCGAGGTCTACCGTTCGTTGAAGGTACTCGACGGCGGTGTTGGCGTCTTCTGCGGCAGCGGCGGCGTCGAGCCCCAGTCCGAGACCAACTGGCGCTATGCCAACGAGTCCCGCGTGGCGCGCGTGATTTTCGTCAACAAGCTGGATCGCCTGGGCGCGGATTTCTACCGCGTGGTGGACCAGATCGAGAATGTGCTGGGCGCCAATCCGCTGGTGATGACGCTGCCGATCGGCGTCGAGGACGACTTTGTCGGTGTGGTCGATCTGCTGACCCGCAAGGCCTGGATCTGGGACGATTCCGGTCTGCCGGAGAATTACGAGATCACCGATGTCCCCGAGGACATGAAGGACAAGGTCGAGGAGTACCGCGAGAAGCTGATCGAAACCGCGCTGGAGCAGGACGACGATCTGCTGATGGGGTACCTCGAGGGTGAGGAGCCGGAACTGGACGAGATCAGGAAGTGCATCCGCAAGGGCACCATCGCGCTTGATTTCTTCCCCACCTATTGCGGCAGTGCGTTCAAGAACAAGGGCATCCAGCCGGTGCTGGACGCGGTGGTGGATTACCTGCCGAATCCGGTCGAGGTGCCGCCGCAGCCGGAAGTGGACCTGGAAGGCAACGAGACGGGTGAGTTTGCGATCGTCGATCCCGACCGTCCGCTGCGCGCGCTGGCGTTCAAGATCATGGACGACCGGTTCGGCGCCCTGACCTTCACCCGTATCTACTCCGGCCGCATCAAGAAGGGCGATACGGTACTGAATACCGCCACCGGCAAGACCGAGCGCATCGGCCGCATGGTGGAAATGCACGCCGATTCCCGCGAGGAGCTGACCGAAGCCCAGGCCGGCGACATCATCGCCATCGTCGGCATGAAGAATGTGCAGACCGGCCACACCCTGTGTGACCCGGATCATCCGGCCACGCTGGAACCGATGGTGTTCCCGGATCCGGTCATCTCCATCGCCATCAAGCCGAAGGACAAGGGATCCACCGAGAAGCTGGGCGTGGCCCTGTCGAAGATGATGGCCGAGGATCCGTCCTTCCGCGTCGAGACCGACGAGGACTCTGGCGAGACCATCATCAAGGGCATGGGCGAGCTGCACCTGGACATCAAGGTGGACATCCTCAAGCGGACCTACGGTGTCGAGGTCGAGATGGGCAAGCCGCAGGTGGCCTATCGCGAGACCATCACCAAGCGGGTCGAGGACAGCTACACCCACAAGAAGCAGACCGGTGGTTCCGGCCAGTTCGGCAAGATCGACTACATCATCGAACCGGGTGAGACCGGCAGCGGCTTCGAGTTCGAATCCAAGGTCACCGGCGGCAATGTGCCGCGCGAGTTCTGGCCCGCGATCGAAAAGGGCTTCAAGTCGATGATGGACGAAGGCGTGCTGGCCGGTTTCCCGCTGCTGGATGTGAAGGTCACCCTGATGGACGGTGCCTACCACGCGGTGGATTCCTCGGCGGTGGCCTTCGAGATCGCCGCCAAGGGCGCTTTCCGCCAGTCCATGCCCAAGGCCGGACCGCAGTTGCTGGAGCCGATCATGAAGATCGATGTGTTTACTCCGGAAGACAATGTCGGTGATGTCATCGGCGACCTCAACCGCCGCCGTGGCATGATCAAGGCCCAGGAAGCCGGTCCCACCGGTGTGCGCGTCAAGGCCGAGGCACCGCTGTCGGAGATGTTCGGCTACATCGGTGATCTGCGTACCATGACCTCGGGTCGCGGTCAGTTCTCGATGGAGTTCGACCACTATGCGCCCTGTCCGAAGAATGTGGCCGACGAGGTCATCAAGGAAGTCAAGGAACGCAACGCCGCCGGCTGACGCAACCCGAGCCGCGGCACTGTCCAAGGCCCCGCTCCGGCGGGGCCTTTTTCGTTTGCGGGCGTGTTATTCTCCACAGGTTACACCTCATCGATTCCCCGGAGTGAGAGCATGAAAATCGGTATCATCTGCGGCTCCCACCGCGAGCCTTCACAAAGCGAGAAGGTGGCCCGTTACCTGCAACGGCAGGTTGAGGCCAAGGGCATGGACAGTTGGCTGTTCCGCCTCGCCAACAATCCCTTGCCATTGTGGGACGAAGGCACCTGGAACGACGACCCCAAGTGGCCGCCGCTGCTCGACCCGCTGAAACAGGAGCTGACCGCCTGCGACGGTTTCATCGTCATCGCCCCGGAGTACCACGGACAGGTGCCCTCGGGCCTGAAGAACTTCTTCCTGCTGTTCAGTCGTTACGAGCTGGGGCACAAGCCGGCGCTGATCGTCGGTGTCTCCTCGGCCGACGGCGGCGCCTATCCGGTGGCCGAATTGCGCATGAGCAGCTACAAGAACAACCGCATCTGCTACCTGCCGGAGCACCTGATCCTGCGCCATGTGGAGAACATCCTCAACGACAACCCGATGGACAACGACGAATCGGCCGACGGGTATTTCCGTGAGCGCATCGACTGGGCACTGGACCTGCTCAAGGGGTATGCCCGCGCGCTGCGCGAGATGCGTCAGACCACCCGCATCCACCACGACAAGTTCCGCAATGGCATGTAACATGCGGTGTTTCCCCTTGCCGTGGAGATACCCATGAAGGCGCTTGACGACGCACTGGTGCAGGAAATCAACCTGCTGCTGAAATTCCCCGATACCTCGCTCGAGGGCATCAAGGTCCATCACGATGCGGATCCGCAGCTGATTGCGGCGGCACAACGCCTCCACGAGAAGGGATTGACCACCCTGCCGGACGGCGGTTACCTGACCGATCTCGGTCGCGAGGCCGAGGAAACGGCCATCCTGCTGCTCGGTTTGCTGAAGCCGGATTGAGCGCCGGTCCGCGTTTTTCGCCCGCGGATACCACCGTTCGGCAATCCCGCCTGCAGTCGCCGTACGATCTGCTATAAGTCATGGCTTGAGACACCTGATGCCGTGGCTGCTGCATGCCTTCCCGTACCCTACTTCGTTCCCGCATCGTCCCGATCGTACTGACCGGGTTTGCACTGATTCTGCTGATGGTCGGCGGTTTCTGGTATGCCTTGTCACGGCAGTCGCAGGAGCTGATCGATGTGCTCGACAGTTCGCGGGACATCCTGCGCGAGATGGAGCTGATCGAGAGTCTCACGGAACTGGCGCGCTCCCGGGCCCTGCTCACGCAGCGGATGCTGTTCATTCGCGACCCGTTCAAGCGCGATGAGATACGCCTGGAACTGGCCCGGCGCGCGGCGCAATTCGCGTTGCAGCGCCGTGAGTTGCGGCAAATGCCGCCCGATCCGCGGCTGATCCGCTTGCTGGACGCGCAGCGGCCGTTCATACAAAGAGCTTTCGAAGAACAGCAGAGGGCAGAAGACCTGGCGCTGGAAAACGACCTGAAGGCGCGGGAGGAGGCAGGCCGTCTGCTGGCGACGCGGGTCTACCCGGCCCAGGCGGGGATCATCGACCGGTTCCTCGAAATGCAGCGCATCGAAAAATCCCGTCTGATGAAGATCATGGAAGAAGCCCGCAATCTCGAGCAATCGCAGAAGAACCTGCAGTGGACCCTGATTCTGCTGATGCTGGCCGGCGGACTGCTGATCATCCTGTTCATGATCCGTGCCATCCGGGGCATGGAACGCCGGCTGTTGCACGAACGGGAAAAGGCCGCGGTCACCCTTGGAAGCATCAGCGATGCCGTGATCTCCACCGACGAACAGGGCCTCGTCGAATACGCCAATCCGGTTGCAGCCGGCCTGTTTGGCCTGCCGCTGCCGAAACTGAAAGCGTTGCCGGTAATCGATCTTCTGGAGACCCGCCTCAGCAATGGCCGCGCGCTGGTTGCCCAGTTGCGCGCGATGCTGGAGAGCGGTGGCTACCCTTCCGGTGTCGCCAACTTCCGTGTCGGGTTCCGCGGGCGTCCACGCCAGGCGCTGAGCGTCAGCCTGTCGCCGATCAGCATCGAGCCGGGTGTGCATCGGGGTCTGGTGCTCAGCTTCCGCGATGTCAGCGAGTCGGAGGAACTGCTCAACAAGGTGCGTTACCTGGCCTCCCACGACACGCTGACCAATCTCCTCAACCGCCGGGCCTTCGAGCAGCGCGTGCGCAAGCGCCTGCAACAACAGAAGCCGGGCCAGGAGCATGTCTTCGGGCTGATGGATCTGGATCAGTTCAAGATCATCAATGATTCGGCCGGCCATGCCGCCGGCGACGAGTTGTTGCGGCAGCTGTCGCGTCAGTTGTCACCGCTGTTCGGTTCCGGTGATCTGCTGTGCCGGCTGGGCGGCGACGAGTTCGCTTTCTTCCTGATGAATGCGGGTGAACAGCGTGCGGTCCAGGTGGCGCGGCGCCTGCTGGATACCGTCGAAGGTTTCGCCTTTAGCTGGGAAGACAACATCTACCGGTGCACCGCCAGCCTGGGGCTGGTGCCGGTCAGGGGCGGACTGATCGATTACGACTATCTTTACCAGAGTGCCGACCTGGCCTGCTACACGGCGAAAAACGAGGGGCGCAACCGCTGGCATTTCCTGACCTTGCAGGCCGATCTGCAGCAGCAGAAGGTACAGGAAGCGGCGCGCCTCAAGTACCTGACCCACTCCCTCGAACGGGGCGACAACCTGCTGCTGTTCAAGCAGCTGATCGAGCCGATCAGCCCGCGCATGGAAGGCCACCGCCATGCCGAGGTGCTGATCCGCATGCGCGGCGTGGACGGCAAGGTGGTGTCGCCGATGGCCTTCCTGCCGCTGGCGGAACGCTACGGGCTGATGGTCAAGCTGGATCGCTGGGTGCTGAAGCGGGTTTGCGACTACATCGCCGAGCACCCGAAGGAGCGTACGGTCTATGCAGTGAACCTGTCGGGTCAGTCGCTCAGTTCGCTGCCGGCAATGAAGGAACTGCTGGGCATCATCATCGAAAGCCGCATTCCGGCCGAGCGCCTGTGCATCGAGGTGACCGAGACGGTGGCCATCGGCAACCTCGATATCGCGCGCAAGTTTATGAAGGCCCTGCGCCAGCGCGGCTGCAGCATCGCCCTCGACGACTTCGGGTCCGGACTCAGTTCTTTCTCCTACCTCAGCAGCCTGCCGCTGGACTACATCAAGATCGACGGCGTGTTCGTCCGCCGCATGGCCGAGGACCGCGCCGCACGCGTCACCGTGGAAGCCGTGCATTTTATTGCCCGCAAGCTCGGCCTGCGCACGGTGGCCGAGTTTGTCGAGGATGCCGATTCGGTGCGGCGTCTGCAGAAGATCGGCATCGACCTGGCGCAGGGTTATCATTACGGCAAGCCGGAACCGCTGGAGGCCGAGGACACCATAGAGATCACCCAGGTATTGCGCGCCATCAGCTGAACGGGCCGCTGGAGCAGGGTTGATCTGTGTCAACTCATAAAGGACTCAACGCCAATCATTCGCGTTTGTGCGTTGTCACTATCAGCATCTGCTGATACGCTCCAATACCCAGTCCAGCCGGCTACAGCCCCAGGCGTGTTTCATGCAGTCCGTCGATCTCAATCATTCTCCCCAGGGTTTTGAAGGCATCATCCAGCGCATCGAAGGCGGTGCCGAACTGCAACGCAAACTGATGAGCCTGGGCCTGCGCAAGGGGCAGTCGCTGCGGGTGCTGCAACGCCGCAACCGGGGCGTCGTGGTCGCCAGTCAGGGCAGCCGTATTGCCCTCGGCCCCGATGTGGCGGCGCGCGTGTTCGTGACCGCCTCGCCTGCTTCCCGGCAGACCGTCTGATGACCACCATCGCCATCGCCGGCAATCCGAACTGCGGCAAGTCTGCCCTATTCAACGCCCTGACCGGCATTCGCCAGACCACCGGCAACTGGCCCGGTGTCACCGTCGAGCGCAAGCAGGGACAGTTCCGCCTCGGCGCGGGCGGTCCGCTGGTCAGTCTCATCGACCTGCCCGGCATCTATACCCTCGATGCCCTGTCGCTGGACGAGCGGGTCACCCGCGATTATCTGCTGTCGCGCGAGGCCGATGCGGTCATCAATGTCGTCGATGCGGCGAACCTCGAGCGCAACCTCTATCTGACCGTGCAATTGCTGGAGATGGGCGTGCCGCTGGTACTGGTCCTGAACATGATGGATGTGGCGCGCAAGCGCGGCATCGAGATCGACGCCGACGCACTGTCCGATGCCCTCGGTTGTCCGGTGATCCCTGTCGTGGCGGTCCGCGGTGAGGGGCTGGATGCGCTGAAAAAGGCGCTGACCGATGTCATCGACGGCCGGCGCGAAGGCGGTTACCGGCTGGGCACCGACGCGCTGATCGAGGAAGCCATCGCCGATCTCGGTGACCGTATCCCCGGCGAACGGGTGCGCTACAACCGCCACTGGATGGCGCTCAAGCTGCTGGAAGGCGATACATCCATCTGCCCTCGGCAGCCGCCCGGGGATCTGTTGCAGCGGCTGCAGCACTGGCGCGCCCACATCGTGCGGGTCAGCGGCGAGAGCGCCGATGTGTTCATCGCCGACATGCGTTACAGCCATGCCCATGCCATCGCGGCACGGGTGCAGCGCCAGCGGGGCAAGCTGCGCCGCCATGTGTCGGACCGCATCGACCGCTGGATTCTGCACCGCTGGCTGGGCGTGCCGGTGTTTCTGCTGGTGATGTATCTGATGTTCCTGTTCACCATCAACTTCGGCGGCGCCTTCATCGATGCCTTCGACGGAGTGGCGGCGGCCCTGTTCGTCGATGGCTTTGGTGCACTGCTCACCGCCGCCGGCGCGCCGGACTGGCTGCGCCTGTTGCTGGCCGACGGCATCGGCGGCGGCATTCAGGTGGTGGCGACCTTCATTCCGATCATTACCTGTCTGTACCTGTTCCTGTCGTTTCTCGAGGACTCCGGTTACATGGCGCGGGCGGCCTTCGTCATGGACCGTTTCATGCGCGGTATCGGCCTGCCGGGCAAGGCCTTCGTGCCGATGATCGTCGGCTTCGGCTGCAATGTTCCGGCGGTGATGGCCACCCGCACGCTGGAGAACGAACGCGAGCGCAAGCTGACGATACTGATGAATCCCTTCATGTCCTGCGGGGCGCGGCTGCCGGTTTACGTGCTGTTTGCGGCCGCCTTCTTCCCCAGCAACGGACAAAACCTGGTGTTCGCCCTGTACCTGATCGGCATCGCCATTGCGGTGCTCACCGGGCTGGTGATGAAGCACTCCCTGCTCAGCGGCCAGAGCAGCGGTTTTCTGATGGAATTGCCGGCCTACCATCTGCCTACCCTGAAGGGCATTGCGCTGCGTACCTGGGACCGGGTGCGCGGCTTCGTGCGCGATGCGGGCAAGGTCATCATCGTCATGGTGCTGGCGCTCAATGTGCTCAATGCCATCGGAACCGATGGCAGTCTGGGTAATGAGAACAGCGAGCATTCGGTGCTCAGCGCCGCGGGCAAGGCGTTGACGCCGCTGTTTGCGCCGATGGGCATACGCGAGGAGAACTGGCCTGCCACGGTCAGCATCTTTACCGGCGTGCTGGCCAAGGAGGTGGTGGTCGGCACGCTGGATGCCCTCTACAGCCGGATGGCCGCACCGGCCGAGGAACCGGCTGCCGGAGGCTTCGACCTGTACACGGCGGTCAGCAGTGCATTGGCCACGGTGCCGCACAATCTGGCTGCGCTCGGCGGGCAGCTGCTGGATCCACTGGGGCTGGGGGCCTCCGGTCTTGCGGATCGCGACAGCGCGGCGGGGGAGCTGGCCGTCGATCGCAGTCTGTTCGGCGAGATGACCCGGCTGTTCGATGGACAGGCGGGAGCCTTTGCCTATTTGCTGTTCGTGCTGTTGTACTTCCCCTGCGTGGCCACCATGGCCGCCATCGCCCGCGAGGCCGGTGCGGCCTGGGCCGGCTTTACCGCCTTCTGGACCACCTCCATGGCCTATGTCACGGCCACTGCCTTCTATCAATTGGCGCGCTTCGGCGCGCACCCGGCCAGTTCGCTGCTGATTCTGGCGCTGGTGGCGGCCTATCTGGCCGTCTTGCTGCTGGGGCTGCGCTGGTACGCCGGGCAGCGTTCACCGCTACGGGAGCGGATGGCATGATCCTCACCGAGGTCAAGGACTATGTGCGCCGTCGCGGACCGGTCAGCCTCAAGGATGTGGCGCTGCACTTCGATGTGGATGTCGAGACCGCCCGCGGCTGGCTCGATTTCTGGCAGCGCAAGGGGAGGCTGCGCCGGGTCGGGGCCGAAGCCGTCTGCGGCAGCCACTGCAGTTGTGGCGAGAAGCCGGGTCTCGACCTCTACGAATGGAATCCGGAGCTCGCCTCGATTCCGGTCACGGTGGACTGAAGGCTCGGGCGTTTGGGGCTTGCACCGTTACCGAGGTTGCGGTGTATACTGCCCGCAAGACGATACCGTCCGCCTGCTTTCGTGACCCATAACAACAAGAAAAGCCGCCCCGTCGCCATCCGACCTGCCCGCAGCATTGCCGTTACCAGCGGCAAGGGCGGCGTCGGCAAGTCGACACTGTCGCTGAACCTGGCGCTGGAACTGGCGCGCAGGGGCAAGCGCGTTTGCCTGTTCGATGCCGATACCAACCTCGCCAACATCAGCATACTCACCGGTCTGACGCCGGAAATCACCCTTGGCGACTGGCTGGCGGACCGGGCCGGCCTGGACCGTTTGCTGCTGCAGGGACCGGGCGGCATCCATATCGTGCCGGCGTCGTCGGGACTGATGGAACTGGTGGACCCCGACCCGGTGCGGCAGCAGCGCCTGCTGGATCTGCTGCAGCGCCTGGAACGGGACTATGATTTCCTGATCGTCGATACCGCAGCCGGGGCCGACCGCCAGGTGCTGTCCTTCCTGCAGGCGGCGGGCGAGGTGCTGGTGGTG
Source organism: Gammaproteobacteria bacterium (assembly GCA_026989015.1). Taxonomy (GTDB): domain Bacteria; phylum Pseudomonadota; class Gammaproteobacteria; genus S144-22. The sequence goes on along the minus strand of JALSKD010000063.1, from coordinate 8,651 downwards.
ATCACCCCCGAGCCCACCTCGCTCACCGATGCCTTCTCGCTGCTCAAGCTGCTGCATCGCGAGGGCTACCGTCATCCGGTGCAGGTGGTGGTCAATCGCGCGCCCGACTTCGACGGCGCCCGCGACACGCTGGTGCGATTCGCCTCGGCGGTACGCAAGTACATCGGCCTGCGCGTGGTGGCACCCGGCTATGTGTTCGACGACCCACTGGTCGGGGTGGCGGTGAGCCGCCAGCAGCCGTTGCTGGAACTCTTCCCTGACAGTCGCGCCGGCCAGTGCCTGCGCAACTTCACGCGCAGCCTGCTGCAACGCGACAGCGACCCGACGCGCAGCCTGTCGTCCTGGCTGGCCGCTCAGCAGGCGGCCGGTGGCGAGCCGCTGCAGCGACTCATCGAAGGGCCGGACAATGCCTGGGTGGATGACGTGGTCGAACGCATCCGCAGCGAGCCGCTTGAGGATGTGCGCCTGTGGATGCAGCTGTTCTCCAGTGCCTGGCAGAAGCGCCTGGACGAGGAGGCGGGTAAAGACGGCGAGGAAACGCGTCGTCAGGGGTTTCTCGCCGCGGTGCGTTTCGCCTCCCGTGTCGGGCGGCAGCCGCAGCCGGTCCTGACCGCAGAGCCGACAGAGCCCACATCCTGACGGTGGCCGGCCGCGTTCAGCGTTGCGGATTCAGCCGTTCTTCATCCGTTCGACCAGCAGCTGTGCCGGATGGCGCGTCCCGTGCCCCTGTTGGTGGCACTGGCAACGGCAGGAGAAGCCGCTGGCCAGCCAGTCGGCCTCCCGATCCTCCAGCAGGGGTGCCCAGCCCTGGCTGAAGATGCGCTCCGACAACGGCCGGTTGTCCCGTTCGTGTCCGAACAGCCCCGACATCCCGCAGCAGCCGGCTTCCACGGTTTCCAGCTCCAGACCGAAGTGGCGGAACACCGAACGCCAGGCGGCGATGCTGTCGCGGGCGCCGGTCTGTTCGCTGCAGTGGGGCAACAGACGCAACGGTCGCGCGGCCCTCAGTCGGGGGGGCGGGTGCCGTTGCAGCCAGGCATCGAGAAAACCCTCCAGTGACTGTACCCGGGGTGGTGTCCGGCCAGGAAGAACGCGAGGATAATCCCGGTCGATCATCAGGCGGATGACGCTTTCGCAGGAGATCAGCGGCAGCCCGCTGGCGGCCAGCGCGTCGAGGCGGTCGAGACAGGCCTCTGCCTGACGCCGGAAGGCCTTGCGCCAGCCCTTTACATGCAGCAACTTGCCGCTCATCAGCGGAGGGCTGGCATGGACGGTGATGCCCAGACGCTGCAGCAGGTCGGCGGCGGCGAGCAGGGTGGGGCGGTCGAGGGCGTCGAGGTAGTTGTCGCGCAGCAGGATCACCGCCGGAGCCTGCGGCTGAAGTCCGGGCCGCCAGGGGCGGATCGGCCAGGACTCCGTGGAGAAGCGAGGCAGATGGACCAGGCCGGTGAGGTGTTGGCTGAGCGGGTGCTCCAGCAGCCGGTTGAACGGCCCGGGCCAGCGGCGGCCCAGTGCCAGCAGGGACTCGAAATGGCGCTGGAACACTGCCGAGGGCGGCCGTGCGTGATCGCGGTGCCACTGTTCGAGGAAGCGCGATTTCATTTCCGGTATGTCCACCTGCAGCGGGCAGCTGCGGGTGCAGGAGGCGCATGAGAGGCACTGCCGCAGGCTGTCGTGAAGGCCGTTGCCGATGGCACGGAGTTCGGCCTCCTTTTCGGGGCAGGACTGCAGCCTGGCCCATTCCCTCAACAGCATGGCGCGGCCCTTGGGCGAGAGCCGTTTGTCACCGGTTGCCTTGTAGGACGGGCACATGGCCTGGTCGATGGCGGGATTGAAGCAGGCGCCGTTGCCGTTGCAGTAAAGACTGTCGCGGTAGCGTTGTTGCAGGGCCGGGTCAATGCCGCTGTCGTACTCGCCGCGCAGCGGGACACCGTCGAGCGGAATCAGCGGCGGGCCGTCATCGCTGGCGACCAGCTTGCCGGGATTGAGGCGGTTGCCGGGGTCGAAGCGCTGCTTGATCCATTGCAGCAGCGGGTAGAGGGTGTCGCCGAAGAACAGCGGGGTGTATTCGCCGCGAAATCCCCGGCCGTGCTCGCCCCAGAAGACACCGCCATGCCGACGCACCAGCTGCGCCACCGCGTCGGACAGCGGTCGGATGCGTGCGCGGTCTTCGGGTTGCATCAGATCCAGTCCTGGCCGGACATGCAACACGCCGGCATCGGCATGGCCATAGAGACCGTATTCCAGTCCTTCGTCATCGAGCAGATCGCGCAGTGCGCGCACATAGTCGGCCAGCCGTTGCGGCGGTACCGCGCTGTCCTCGATGAAGGCGGTGCCGCGCTTGCCCCCGCTCATGCGGCCGAGCAGGCCAACCGCGCGCTTGCGCAGGTCCCACAGGGCGCGCTGCTCGGCGGGATCGTCGGCCTGGTGCCACAGCAGCACGCCGTGGTCGTCGCCGCTGTCCTCGAGGATGCGACGCAGAGCCGCGCTGGATGCCTCCAGTTCGGCCTCGTCCTCGCCGACATGCTCCACATAGTTCAGCGCCCGTGGCGGCGGGCCGTCCGCGCGCTCGCCGAGCAGCGGGCGCAGTTCCTGCCATACCGCGTCGTCCCTGGCCCGCTGCAGAATGCGGTCGTCGAGCATTTCGATGGCCAGTGGATGGGCCTGGAGCAGGGTCTGGACATGTTCCAGCGCCGGCTGGAAGTCGCGGTAAAAGATCACCGTGAGCCGTCGATTGCGCGGCAGCGGCGACAGGCGCAGGCGGATGCGACGGATCAGTGCCAGAGTGCCTTCGGCGCCGGCCACCAGCCGACAGGCATCGAATCCGCCGTCGGGCAGCAGTGCGTGCTGCAGGTCGTAGCCGGTGAGGTGACGGTCCATGCGCGGGAAGACGCGGTCGATCTCTTCCTGCTGAGTGGCGATGCGGTCGCGCAGTTCCCGGCTCAGCCGTGCCGCCGGGTCGCCGCTGCGGTCCAGTTCGTCAGCGCTGAACGGACGCAGCATCAGTTCCTCGCCGTCGGCCAGTGTGATGTCGAGGGAAAGAATGTGGGCCGAGGTCTTGCCGTGGATCAGCGAGCCCTTGCCCGAGGCATCGGTGGAGACCATGCCGCCAAGAGTGGCGCGCGACGAGGAGGAGATGTCGATCGGGAACTGCAGGCCGTGGGGGCGAAGAAAGGCGTTGAGCCGGTCGAGGACCACCCCGGGCTCGACGGTGATGCTGCGATCAGCCGGGTCGAAATCGAGGATGCGGGTCAGGTGGCGGGCGCAATCGATGATTACCCCGGCGCCAAGCGACTGGCCGTTGGTGCCGGTGCCGCCACCGCGCGGGTGCAACGCGATGCCGGCCGCATCGGCGGCGCGGGCGATACGGGTCAGGTCATCGGCGGTTTTCGGATAGACGATGGCCAGGGGCAACAGCTGGTAGATACTGTTGTCGGTGGCGGCGACCACCCGCTCCGCCAGCCCGTCTTCCAGGTCCCCCTCGAAGCCCTGCTGCAGCAGCCGTTGCCGCAGGCCATCCAGCGCGGTCATGCGCTGCCGGCGGCGTCGATGAGCCGCTGCCGCAGCCCATTGTCGATGCCGAGCTGGCGCAGGCTGTCTTCCAGGGAAGCGCGCTGGATGGCGGCGTAAGCGGCGAATTCGTCCTCTACCGGGCAGCCCAGATCGCGCTCGAAGGCCTGCTGGTTGGACGAGGCCTGGAAATCTGGGGTCTTGCCGTCCTCCAGGTTGGACTGGAAGATGCCGGCGGCACTGACCGGCAGAAAGTCTTCATAGGTGATCGGCGTGACACGCAATGCGCCCTCGGCGATCAGACCGTCGAGGCTGCTGGCCTGCGCCGGTGCCTTGCCCGGATGGTAGCGGAACCAGGCCAGACCGTCCCGCCGCAGGGTATCGATGTCATCCGGAAAGACACTGAAGGCCTGTTGCAGGCTGTCCCGGTAGGCGTCGGGGCGCTCCACTGCATCGGGCACCTGTTGCCGCACCTGATCGAGCAGGCGGTCGTAGAGCCGGCGGCCTTTCGCGGTCAGCGCCATGCCCCGTTGCTCGACTTCGCCGAATCGGGCACGGTGCGCGCCTTCCACGCCATTGCTGAAACGCACCGCTTCCCGCAGGGCCTTGAAGCTGGTCTGGCGCAGGAGGATCGGATGGTCGCGTAGCGGTGGTCCTTCGATGATGGCCTTGGGGTCCAGTCCGGCGTCGGGCATCTCCCGCTGTACCCGGTCGATGTCGAGACTGCGCGGGGTCAGGTGATTGATGTGCGGTCCCTTGAAGCAGACGATGTCGGCGACCAGCGGGTGGCTGTGCAGAAAACGCTGATAGGTGTCATGATCGACCGTGGCTTCACGGTGCCAGCGGAAGGTCTCCAGCGCTTCGTGGACGAAGGCTTCGGATTGATCCGCGTCGAGGCCGCCCTGCCGTTCAGCGATCTCGATCAGGGTCAGCAGGCCGGGCGTAAAGATGCGCCGCTGGCGCAGCAGGGAGCGGGCCTGTTCGCGCAGCGCCTCGTCGTCGATCAGGTCCAGCCGCAGCAGGGAGGTGAAGATGCGAAACGGATTGGCGCTGAGTTCATCCGGATCCAGCGGCCGGAAGGCGGTGGAATGTACCGGGATACCGGCGGTGCTCAGGTCGTAATAGCCCACCGGCTGCATGCCCATCACCGCAAACAGGCGGCGCAAGGTGCTCAACTCTGATGGCAGTCCCACGCGGATGGCGCCGTGGCGCTCCTCGCTCAGGCGGCCCAGATCGCCGCCCAGTTCCAGTTGCGCGCGCAACTGTGGCCGGGCTTCAAGGGTTTCAGCATTGATGCGCTGCACCAGTTTCACCAACTGGCCGTATTTGGGCACTTCCTGGCGGTACATGCCGGACAGGGCGCGGGCAAAGAGGTCACGGATGCGGTGCGGAGGGAGCAGCGTGTTCATCCGCTCATTCTGAGCCGTTCACCCTGCGGAGGGCAAATAATTTCGAAGTGTAAGAAACCTGATGTTTGAGACTATGGGCGGAGCAGGTCGCCGGCGGCGGCACAGCGCCGCCGGCAAACAGGTCAGAGATCGCGGGCGAGGCTGAAGGCACCGCGGATCTGGCCGAGGCTGTAGCCCCGGGCCTTGTCCTGCGGGTATTTCTCCTTCAGCGCGGCTTCCACCTCGGGTGCGACCTTGGCCGCGTGGCAATTGAGGCAGACCTTTTCGACGCCCTGCGCCTTCATGAAGCGGAACTTGCCGTCCACGACCTCGGCGTAGGCCATTTTCTTCGGATCCTCGCCCTTGGCCTGGCGTTCGTCGAACATCTTCAGTACCTTTTCTTCCCAGGGGTCGGGCTTGGCGCCCGGATTGCGCGGCTTGAGGCTGACACGCTTGATGTACCAGCCGGTATCATTGCGCAATTCCTCGGCAATGGCCGGGGCCTTCTCGGAGCAGACGGAAATGGCATGGGCCGGACCGCCGGTCTTGAGGGCCTTTTTCAGTTCCGGCTTGAGGGTGCCACCGAAGCGTTTGACGATGCTCACGGCCTCCTGCTTGAGGGCCTGCTTGTCCACTTCAACGGCCTGGGCCGTAGTGGCCAGCAGCAGTGCCAGTACCACTGCGGATGCGTTCTGTGCTCTGTTCATGCGGTTCTCCTTGTCTCTGTTGTTAACGAACCCCATAGTGTATGGATGGCAGCGCCTGCGGCCAATAAACCTGTATCAGCATTTGATGATATTTGTGTCGGTCACGGCTGGGTGTAGAGTAACTCTGACGTGACAGCGCAGGAGAGTGCCGTGTACAAGACCTTTTCCGTGATCGCCGTACTGCTGCTGACGGGCTGCGCTGCGTCACCGCAGGGGCCATTCCTCGGGCGGGAACTGACCTGGACACCGGACCGCCAACGGATCGGCCAGACGCTGCGCCAGGCGGCCGCCGACCCGGCCGTTTGGGGGCCGTTGCTGGCCGCCGCGCTGCTGCAACTGGACGCTGCCGATCGGCGGCTGTCGGACCGCTTGCGCGAGGATACGCCCCTGTTCGGCTCCACAGCAACGGCGCAGCAGGCCAGCGACGATGCCCGCGACGCCACCGGCTGGCTGTGGCTGGGTTCCGCTGTGCTCACTCCAGGGCCGGACAGGGCCGGCGAGTGGCTGTCGCTGAAAGGGCAGGTGCTGGCGCAGGAGTGGATAGCCGCCAAGGCAGCGCGCGGACTGACTTCCGGTTTCAAGTCGCTGTCCGCGCGTGAACGGCCGAACGGCCTCAACGACCGCAGCTTCCCGTCGGGTCATGCCACTACCGCCTCGGTGCAGGCGCATCTGGCCTGCCTCAACCTTGCCTACACGACCGCCACCCCGCTCACCGATGCGGCCTGTCGTCTGGGGCAGGGCATGGCGTTGCTCAGCGGCTGGGCGCGGGTCGAGGCGGGCATGCACTATCCATCGGATGTCCTGGCCGGCTGGGCGATCGGCCGCTTTTTTGCGTCGTCCGTGCGTGCCTGGCTGGGTGATCGCCCTGCGGATCCCGCGGTCGATGCACGCGTGCAGAACGGGGAATGGGAACTGTCACTGAGGTGGCAGTTCTGAGTCGGTCAGCGGGCGCACAGTCTTGAAAACCGTTTGGTCACCGCCATCTTGGGAACAGCAAGACAGATGATGAAGGAGGTAAACGACATGAACATCACCCGCTGGAATCCCTTCGCCGAGATGGAAGACCTGCTCAAGACCTACAATCGGGCTCTGGCCCGCAACCCTTCACAGGAAGGCGTGCTCAGCGCCGACTGGTCACCGTCCGTGGACATCGTCGAGAACGATGACGAATTCCTGATCAAGGCGGAACTGCCCGGCGTGCCCAAGGAAGACATCAGTGTCGATGTCAACAATGGCGTGGTCACCATCAGCGGTGAACGCAAGAACGAGTACAAGGACGAGAAGGAGCACAGGATCGAGCGCTTCTACGGACGCTTCTCACGCAGCTTCTCGCTGCCCGAGAATGTGGACGAGTCCAAGATCGAGGCCGAGAGCAAGGACGGTGTGCTGATCGTGCATCTGCCAAAGGCCGAGGAAGCCAAGCCCAAGAAGATCTCGGTTTCCATCAAGTGATCGATATCGGATCCTCGCTTGAAGACCCGCCGCGTGCGGGTCTTTTTTTGCCTGTTCTGGACGCAAGGGTGCTGAAAGAATGCCGTTTTCCGGGTGTGTGAGCCTATTCGTTCGTGGGTGGGGGCCCTGACCAAGGTCGGGCCACTGTACCGAATCAGCCGATTCAGGTTATGGACAGTCGAGCTGGCGGCCTGGGTGCAGTCCTTTTTTCATACCCATACTTTCCTTTCAAGTCGGGGTTGGTGATCTTGTGGTTGCTGTCCAGTATCCCGTCGGCAGTGGACCCCATCAGGTTGTCTTTGATGACCGTAACCTGGGCTTCGGGGCTCCAGTGCTCATTGGGAGAATCGACAATATGGTCGCCCGCATCATTAACGATCACATTCCTGTCGAAGATAATGGGGCCGTCGCCGATTTTCGTTTTTCTTACGACAATATTGCATTCAAGGGTGTTCCATAGCACCTCTGTATGGTCCAGCGCCGTATAGGCGCCCAGCATGAACACGCCACCAACCATCAGGTTGTTGGCGATAAACCAGTCCAGTGCGTAATATTGACCGGGGATATTCAAGGTGTAAGGCTTGTTCGCCTCAATCGAGCTGTTTGCAGGCGCATAAAACTCGTTCCCGACCACGGTGGTGATCCAGTTTGAGGATTTTCCGTTCACACAGGCGTACACCTTATCGCTGACAATGGTGATTCTGTTGAACATGATCCCAAGGTTGTATGTGCCATACATCTCGACTCCTTTGTTGTCGGATGTGATGTCACAGCCATGCAGCAGGGCGTTTTTCTTTCTGTAAGTTACCCCGGAGGCGTCCAGTGGCGGCGGCGATGAAACCGGAGTTCCATTCCATAAGGTGTCATTCATGATCTGCAGGAAGCCGATGTTGTCCTGCGGACTGGCGCCAAGGTCATGGCAGATATTCTCCGAGATCACCAGGTTGTCTGAATTTTCATACCAGTAGATCCGATTGACTCCATTGGTGTATTCCAGATTCTGGAAAAAGGCATCGTCTTTCCAGATGCCCCAATGGCGCGCATCCGAGCCACAATCAAAGAGAACGGTTTCGCCGGGATACCCGATCACGCCGGATATCTGGTTCGGCAACAGTTGTGAACTCCTGGCGGGCAAGCTGTAAGTGCCGGCGCGCACATACACAAACTTGTTTTTATAGGGATAGGAACTGCCCGGATGATCAACCCAGAAGTCCGAGAAAGATCGGAACGGATTGGCCTTGGTTCCATCACCTCCGGCAGAAGCATTGCCATCCACGAAAATGAACGGGTTCGGATCCACAGTCACTGTCCAGCTCAGGTCTTTGGTGTAACCGCGCGCATCCGTCATCGTGAGGTCGACGGTGACACTCCCGCTGTCGGGTGCGACAAAACGCAGCATGCCCCTGGCGTCCACCCGGGCATTGCTCGGGGAGCGTACGGTATAAGTGACCGGGAGCACCACCCTGGTGTAAAGCCCCTGAATTCCTGGACACATGTTTGTACAAAATTCACGCCGCATCTGGCACAGTCGCATGGGCAGCTCGCACCTGGGCAGGGGTGGCGTACCCATGCCGCTGGAGCAGCCAGTGGCGGT
>JALSKD010000062.1 GCA_026989015.1 Gammaproteobacteria bacterium | reverse complement strand
ACCGGCATGGTCAGCCTGGAACAGGGCATGGTGATGCTGATCGATGCCGAACGGCTGATCCATCCCGATGAACTCGAAGCCGCAGAGCGGCAGGCGGTATAGCCATGGCGGGCAAGCGCAAGACGACGGCAAAACAGGGGCGCTCGAAGCAGGTCATCGACTATGACCCCTTGGCCTGGCTGGAAGAACCGCAGGGGGAAGCACAGGCAACGGCGGAGGCGGAACCGGCGGAGCTGGAGGCTGCTCCCGATCAGCCGGCCGCCGTTGACGCAGACGCCGGCTACGGCTTTTTCGACGATGCACCCGTCAGCGCGCCAGAGGCCAGCGCCGAAACCGCCATGGAGGAAGACAGTGGCTTCGGTTTCTTCGAGGCAACGCAGGTGGAGGATGGCGAAGCCGGGGACGACACAGCCGCCGACGAAGGTTACGGGTTCTTCGACGCTGCGCCGGGCACGCCGGAAGCTTCCGGCAGCGATGCGGATGCGGCGACCGCGGACACCGCCGAAAGCGGCTATGGCTTTTTCGACGACGCGCCCTCGGGCAGCGCCCGCGAACCCTGGAAGGACGACGACGCCGTCATCCACCTGGGAACCGAACTGTCCATCCGCAATGTACAGCAGGCCCATGCACTGATTGCGGAAGTCCTGTCCGGCGGTTTCGATCTGCGCATCGACGCCGGGGATTTGCAGAAGATCGACAGCGCCGGGCTGCAGATGATCTACAGTCTTCGCATGACACTGGAAAAAACCGGGCAATCCATCCGCTGGGAACACGGCTCGGCATTGATTGGCAGCCGCGCCGCCGAACTGGGCCTGCCGCCTTTGGCCGGTGAATCCGCAGACGCCACTGAAGACAATGCCGGTTATGGATTCTTCTAGGATGAACGAGCCGCAATCGCTCGTCAGCGATGAGGAATGGACGCAGGTGCGGGAAACCGTGCGCATGCTGTTCCTAGCGGTGGCGCAGATCGAGATCGCCCTTGCCGAGAGTGACGATTCGATCGGCCACCTGACCGACACCTTCACCGGCATGATGGCGCAGGAGCAGGCGATTGCCGACGCGGTGGAACGCCTGCCCGACTCGCCGCAGACCCGCGCCCTGCGTGAAGACATCCGCTGTCGCGCCGGCGAAGTCGCGCAGCAGATGCAAGGTGCCATCGTCGCCTTCCAGTTCTACGACCGGCTGACCCAGCGACTCGGTCATGTGGGCGAAAGTCTGGAAGCGATGAGCGATCTGGTCAGCGACCCCCGGCGGTTGCACGACCCGCAGCAGTGGCGGGAGCTGCAGCAACGGATCCGTTCGCGTTACAGCATGCGCGAGGAACGGGAACTGTTTGACCACATCATGCAGGGCGGCGACATACGCGAGGCGGTGCGGCGCTACAATGAGGCCCATGCCCAGGATTTGCAGGACGACATTGAGTTCTTCTGACATGACTTCGGCACTCAATCACGAAAAGGAGTTCGAGTTCACCCGCGAGGACTTCGACTACCTGCGCAAGATCGTCACCGCCACCACCGGCATCATTGCCGACGACGACAAGTACACCATGTACTATTCGCGTCTGGCGCGCCGCGTGCGCAGGCTGGGGCTGAAGAATTTTGCCGAATACCGGCGCTACCTCGAGAACAACCGCGAAAGCGAGATCATCGAACTGGTCAATTCGGTCACCACCAACCTCACCGCCTTCTTCCGCGAGAAGCACCATTTCGATTTTCTGGCCGAGACCATCGTGCCGAAGCTGCGAGGCCAGCGGCGCATCCGCTGCTGGTCCGCTGGCTGCTCCACCGGCGAGGAGCCCTACAGCATTGCGATGACGCTGGCTGAGGCGATCCCGGATCACGCGCGCTGGGATATCGAGATTCTGGCCACCGACATCGACTCCAATGTGCTGAAAAAGGCCGCGTCCGGCATCTACGAGATGAGCCGGGTGGACGGCATGGATCCGCAACGCCTCAAGCGCTGGTTCAAGCGCGGGCGGGGGCGCAACGAGGGCTATGTGCGTGTTGATCCTGCGCTGGTGGAAATGATCCGCTTCGAGCAGCTCAATCTGTTGCACCGCTGGCCCATCGACGAAAAGCTGGACTTCATCTTCTGCCGCAATGTGGTGATCTATTTCGACAAGCCGACCAAGAACAAACTGGTCGATCGCTATGCCGATCAGCTGGTCGATGCGGGCTGGCTGTTCATGGGGCATTCCGAATCCCTGTTCAAGTCCACCGAGCGTTTCAAGCTGCTCGGCAAGACCATCTACCAGAAGGTGGAGTGATGCTCCGCAAGGATGAGTTCCCTAAGGCGCTACCCGGCTTCGACGGCATCAACCGTTTCTGGGACCGGCGGCATCGGATGATCTCGGCCAAGATCCTGCCCGGCGAATACTATGTGACTCCGCACAACGAGCTGATCTCCACCGTGCTCGGCTCCTGCGTCTCGGCCTGCGTCCGCGACACTCGGCACGGCATCGGCGCGATGAACCATTTCCTGCTGCCGCTGCATGACGACCAGCCGTGGAGCGAACAGCTCGGCCCCAACAGCCTGGCCACCCGCTACGGCAATTACGCCATGGAGCACATGATCAACGATGTGCTCAAGTACGGCGGGCGCAAGCCATACCTGGAATTCAAGGTCTTCGGCGGTTCGCGGGTGATCAGCGACATGGGAAGTGTCGGCGACAACAACATCCGTTTCGTGCTGGACTACCTCGAGATGGAAGGTTACCGGGTGGTGGCCCAGGATGTGGGCGGGATCAATCCGCGCAAGGTCATCTATCACCCGAAGACCGGCAAGGTGCGGGTGAAGAAGATCCGTGATCTGCACAACGACACCATCATTCGCCGCGAAACCGAATTCATGAAACGCATCGACCAGCCCGAGCAGGTGGCTGGCGAAATCGAGCTGTTCTAGGAGGCCCCGTGATCAAGGTTCTGGTCATCGACGATTCCGCGCTGATCCGTCAACTGCTGACCCGGATACTGGACAGCGATCCGGACATCCAGGTGGTGGGCACCGCCCCCGACCCCTATGTGGCCCGAGACAAGATCAAGAAGCTCAATCCGGATGTGCTGACGCTGGATGTGGAGATGCCGCGCATGGATGGCGTCACCTTCCTGCGCAATCTGATGCGCCTGCGGCCGATGCCGGTGGTCATGGTCTCGACGCTCACCGATGCCGGGGCCGATGTCACCCTGCGCGCACTGGAACTGGGCGCAGTGGACTATGTCTCCAAGCCCAAGATCAATGTCCAGGACGAACTGCAGGCCTATGCCGACGAAATCATCAGCAAGGTCAAGGCCGCCGCCCGCGCACGGGTGCGCGGCATCGATGCCGCACCGTCACCGCGCAAGACGCTGAGCGCCGCCGCTCCGGCCTCCGCCGGACGCGCCCATTTCAAGACCACTGACATGATCATCGCCATCGGCGCCTCCACCGGCGGCACCGAGGCGATCAAGGATGTGCTCTGCCAGCTGCCGCCCGGCACGCCGGGCATCGTCATCACCCAGCACATACCG
>JALSKD010000061.1 GCA_026989015.1 Gammaproteobacteria bacterium | reverse complement strand
ATCATGGGTCATCACGACGAAACAGCAACCCGGCGGAGCATCGGCCACCGCCGCCGGCGGGTCGTCATGGACGGCAACCCCCGGCGGAGGCTGGCGCAGGCGGTCCTCGCGTTCATCCACCCACAGCACCCGGCAGTCCAGCGCGGACAGTAGTGTAACCAGTGCCGCCCCTACATGACCAGCGCCGAACACCCGAACCTCATGACGCCAGGGGCGCAGCACATCGTGCAGAAAGCGTCCATCGGCAGTGCGCACCAGAGCGGTGGAGTCACCGGCTCGCGGCGGCAGCAGGTCACAGTCCGATGCATCCACCGCCACCCGCCGCAGGCAGGACTGGCCCTGTTGCAGTCGCTGTTCCAGCCGTGCCGGCCATCCGGCATCGGATTCGATGCGCTCGAACAACAGCTGCACCGCTCCGCCGCAGCACTGACCGAGACTGGCGCCCAGTGAGAAGCGTTGCAATGCCCGGCCCCGATCACCGGTTTCCAGCATCGATCGGGCGATGGCGATGGCCCGGTATTCCAGATGACCGCCGCCGAGGCTGTCCGCCTGCCCGTCGGCGGTCACCAGCAGGTGGGCGCCGGCCTCGCGCGGCGTCGAACCACGGGTGGCCGCCACCGTCACCAGCACCGACGGGCGTCCGGCCCGCTGGGCATCGCGCAGGGCCCGCAGCCAGTCCATCAGCCCGTTCCTCCCCGGCAGGCTTCGACCGCGCGCAGCACCGCTTCCGGCGTGGCCGGCGCATCCAGCGGTGGCGACACCCGCCCGCCTCCTACGCTGGCAATGGCGTCACGCAGCGCGAAAAACACCGAAAAGCCCAGCAGCAGCGGCGGCTCACCGACCGCCTTCGACCGCATCACCGTTGGCCGATGGTTGTCGGCATCGAACAGGCGCACGCGGAAATCCGCCGGCGTGTCCGATACCGCCGGAATCTTGTAGGTGGAAGGTGCATGGGTGAGCAGTTCGCCGCGTTCGTTCCAATGGAGTTCCTCGCGGGTCAGCCAGCCCGCGCCCTGCACGAAACCGCCCTCGATCTGCCCGATGTCGATGGCCGGGTTCAGCGAACGGCCGGCATCGTGCAGCAGGTCGGCGCGCAGGATGCGGTATTCTCCGGTCAGTGTATCGATGGCCACCTCGCTGACGGCCGCGCCCCAGGCGAAATAGTAGAACGGATGCCCCTGCAGACGCTCCCGGTCCCAGTGCAGGTCCGGGGTGGCGTAGAAGCCGTCGGACCACAGCTGCACCCGATGGCCATAGGCCTGGCGCACCACCTGCTCGAAGGGCGCGTCGAATCCCCCGCCGCACACGCGCCCGTCGGCAAACTCCAACAGCGCGGCATCGATGCCTTCCCGGGCGGCGACGAAATCCGCCAGCCGGCGGCGCAGCGTGTGTGCCGCGCGCAGGGCCGCCATACCATTGAGGTCGGAACCGGTGGAGGCCGCGGTGGCCGAGGTGTTGGGGATCTTGCCGGTATCGGTGGCGGTTACCCGCAATCGCTCCAGACCAATGCCCAATTCATCGGCCACCAGCTGGCCGATCTTGGTGTGCAGGCCCTGGCCCATCTCGGTGCCGCCGTGATTGACCCGAACCGATCCGTCCAGATAGATCTGCACCAGCGCCCCGGCCTGGTTGAAATGCACCACATTGAAGGAGATGCCGAACTTGACCGGCGTCAGCGCCAGCCCGCGACGGAGCACCGGCGAATCGCGGTTGAAGGCATCGATGGCGGCGCGACGCGCACGGTAGTCGCTGCTCTGCTCCAGTTCCTCGACGATGCGCCCGATCAACGGTGCTTCCACCGGCTGGCCGTAGGGGGTGGTCTGTGCGCCATCACTGTAGAAATGCGCCTTGCGCAGGTCCAGCGCATCGACGCCCCGATCGCGTGCAATGTCATCGAGAATGTATTCGATGGCGAAGGCGCCCTGCGGTCCGCCGAAGCCCCGGAAGGCCGTATTCGACACCTTGTGGGTGCGGCAGCTGTGGGCCTTGAGGTCCACGGCGGGCAGAAAGTAGGCGTTGTCCACATGGCACAGCGCCCGGGTCGCCACCGGCCCCGACAGATCGGCCGAATGACCGGCATCGAACAGCATCCTCAGTTGCAATGCCTGAATGCGCCCGTCGCTGTCGCAGCCCACCTCGTAATCGTATTCGACAGCATGCCGCTTGCCGGTGAGACGCATGTCGTCATCGCGATCGAGCCGGCACTTGACCGGACAGCCCAGCGCATCGGCGGCGATCGCCGCCAGACAGGCGAACTGCGCCGACTGGGACTCCTTGCCACCGAAACCGCCGCCCATGCGCCGGGTCTCGACGCGGATCTGTCCCGCATCACGGCCCAGCGCGGCCGCAATCAGCCGCTGCATCTCGCTGGGATGCTGGGTTGAGCACCAGACCTCCATCTGGCCGTCTTCGCCGGGAGCGGCGACCGTGATCTGTCCTTCGAGGTAGAAGTGTTCCTGACCGCCCACCCACAGCCGACCGCTGTAGCGCCGTGCCGCGTTGCGCAGTACGGACTCGGTATCGCCACGGCGAATCACCTGCGGAGGCAACACGAACTCGCCCCGCTCATGGGCGCTGCGCGCATCGAGAATCGCCGGCAGTTCGACGATGTCGAACTTCGCCAGCCGCGCCGCCTGCCGCGCCAGTCGCTGGCTGTCGGCCACCACCGCAAACACCGGCTGGCCGACGAAACGCAGCGCTTCGGCGGCCAGTATCGGGTCATCCTCGACGATCGGGCCGCAGTCGTTGCGCCCCGGAATGTCCTCGGCCGTCAGCACCGCGCGCACCCCCGGCGCGGCGCGCACCGCCGACAGATCCACGGCGCGCAGACGCCCGTGCGCCACCGGACTGCCGCCGACGGCCAGATGCAGTTCACCCTCGAGGGCGCGGCGGTCATCGACGAACAGCGCCTCGCCGCTGACATGCAGCGCGGCGGATTCATGGGGCAGGGCTGTGCCGACGCTCATCCGACCGGCTCCAGGGCGTCCAGTGTGAGCGGCACATCGCTGTCCATCTGCACGAACCAGAAGCGGGTCAGCAGGTTCTGCGCCGCCAGCAGCCGGTAGGCGGCCGATGCGCGCAGGTCATCCAGCGGCGTGAAGTCTTCCGCCAGTGCCTGCCGCGCTGCCTCCAGCGTACGCACATCCCGCCGACGCCCCAGTACCGCCTGCTCGGCCCGCAGTGCCCGTGCCGGCACCGCCGCCATGCCGCCAAAGGCGAAACGGGCGTGGGTGATGCGTTCGCTGTCGTCACAGCGCAGGGCGATGGCCGCGGTCACCGCGGCGATGTCCTGATCGACCCGTTTCGACAGCTTCCAGGCCTCCATCCGAAGTCCTTCGGGGGCGGGCGGCAACAGCAGTGCCTCGATGAATTCGCCTTCGGCCAGCGCGGTCTGGCGGCAGCCGAGGAAAAAATCCTCCAGTGGCAGGCGGCGGCGCTGCCCGTCGCGGTTCAGCAACAACTGCGCATCCAGCGCCAGCATCAGCGGCGGCGCGTCACCGATCGGCGAGGCATTGGCGATGTTGCC
>JALSKD010000060.1 GCA_026989015.1 Gammaproteobacteria bacterium | reverse complement strand
GTCCACCGGGATGAAGTATTCGCGCATCGCCAAGGTCTTGTTGATGCTGGTGGCAAAGCCTTTCGACATCAGGTCGGCGCTGGTTTCGTAGTTGCGCCAGACCACCTGAGGTTCGTCATAGAGCCAGGGATCCACCACCAGACGGCGCAGCAGCTTGAGCAGGTCCGAGGTGCTCAGCCAGTCCACCAGCGGTCGCGACCACCATTGCCGCTGCACCGGCTTCTGCAGCCGGTCGGACACGGTCAGCGGCTTGTCGGTCTTCTTCCACAGCACATCGAGGATGACCTCGTAATTGGGTGGATAGAGGATACCCTGGTGCAGGGCCACCTGGTCATTGTCCAGCACCTGGGACAGGAACTCGGCCGGGAACTCGTAGAACTGCAGCTGCCTGACCTCCCGCTCCAGTTTGATGTTGTCGGTCAGGTCCAGCTCCACCTCGGTGATCACGCCGATACCGCCATAGCCGCCAATGGCCGCATAGAACAACGCCGGATTGGTCTCGCGCGAGGCTTCGTAGACCTTGCCGTCGGCGAGGATGATGCGGATCGAGCGCACGGTACCGATGATCGGCCCTTCCTCGTTGAAGCGGCCGTGGGCATTGACGCTGAGGGAGCCGCCCACGGTGAAGTTGTTGAAGTCCTGCATCACCCGGATCGACAGATCATGGGGATCGATGTATTCCTGGATCTGACGCCAGGTCACGCCGCTCTGCACGCGGATGCGCTTGTTGTCGGTATCCAGCTCGAGGATGCGGTTGAAGGAACGCATGTCGAAATGCAGGCTGGCGGGATAGGCGGTCTGACCGCCCATGCTGTAGCGGCCGCCGCCGATGGAGATCGGCCCGTCGGTGGCGCGGATGGCATCGATGATGTCCTGCTCGCTGTGCGGCCGCACCACCTTGCCGACGCGGATCGGGTTGAGGGTGGTGATGTCGTTGACGACCATCGGGTCGTCCTCGCGCTCCTCGACCTGGAACGACTGGAAATAGAAATAGAGCGCGATACCGCCAAGAATCAGCGCAACGGTCAGCAACAGCTTGAACAGGACGGTGAGTACTGCCTTGAGGATCCCCATTTACTTCATTCTTGTGTCCGCCGCCGCGCGCTCGCCGCGAATTGTCATGATGGTGTAACCGTTCCATTGTAGACGAAGTTCGCCGGCAAATTCATCCCGCGTTTTTTGACGGTCATTCCACATCCAGCGGGCGGATCAGCTCGGGGCCTTCGTTGCCTGCGTAATTGACCCGGGAACTCACCGGATACAGATCGAAATCACGCACCCGATCACCGATACAGGCGGTGGCGCGGGCGGTGTTTTCATCGTGATGATCCATCCACAGCCCGCGCAGCGTATCGTCGATGACCACCGGCATGCGATCATGGATGTCCGCCATTGGCCCTTCAGCCGGTGCGGTGAGCAGCGCGCAGGAGCGCAGCTCATTGCCGTCGGCATCCTGCCACAGCTCCCAGATGCCGGCAAAACAGAACAGCCGCCCACCCAAGTGACAATACCAGGGCTGACGGCGTCCGCCCTCTTTCTTCCACTCATAGAATCCGGTAGCCGGGATCAGGCAGCGCCGGCGCCGGAAGGCATTGCGAAACGAGGGTTTTTCAGCCACCGTTTCACTGCGCGCGTTGAACATGCGGTTGCCGATGGACGGCTCCTTCGCCCAGGCCGGCACCAGCCCCCAGCGCAGGTGGGTCAGCGCCTGACGGGTGCGCGCCAGCACCGGCTGCGTCGGCGCGATGTTGTAACGCGGCGCATAGGGTTCCGGCGGCGCCGAGTTGAGGTACTCGGCGATTGCCTCCGGCGAGGCGGACAGCGCGAAACGGCCACACATGGAACAACTCCCGTCATGAGCGAGTCAGATCAGGGTATCATAACCACAAGGGCTGCCCGGACGCCCGCAACACAAAGGAGAACACAACCGCCATGATCCACACACGCAACAGAACCCGACTCCTGCTCATGCCCCTGCTCGCGCTGCTGCTGGCACCGACGTTCGCCCAGCAACCCCAGGGCACAATCACCGGCGGCGTCGCCTACGAGCCGCCGGAATGGTTCAAGGAATCCTTTCTCGAAATCGCCGAGGATGTCGAAGAAGCCCGGGAAGCCGGCAAGCATGTGATGCTGTTCTTCCACCTCAACGGCTGCCCCTACTGCGCGAAAACCGCCGAATACATCGACCAGGAGCCGATCCGTTCGGAATTGCAAAAACACTTCGACAGCATCGCCATCAACATCAAGGGTGATCGCGAAATCGCCATGAATGAAGACACGACCACCACCGAGCGGGTGCTGGCGAAATACCTGAAGGTGCAATACACCCCGACCATCCTGTTTCTCGACCACAACAACCGCACGGTGCTGCGCCTCAATGGCTACCGCGCCCCCGAGGTGTTCCGCGTCGCACTGGACTATGTGAGGGACAAGGCCTATCTGAAACAGCCCTTCAGCGCCTACAAGCGCGAACGGCTTTCCGGTGGCGGTTATCGCTTCATCGACAACCCGCTGTTCGAGGACATCCGCGACTTCAGCACCCTCAGGGGGCCGGTGATGCTGATCTTCGAGGACCGCGACTGTGTCTCCTGCGACACCTTCCACCGCAAGCTGATCAGTCGCCCCGAGATCAGCGCACAGATGAAGCGCTACCGCATGGTGCGCCTCGATGCCGATTCCACGCAAGCGATCACCGATTTCCAGGGCCGCAAGACCAGCCCCGCCGAGTGGGCCGACCGCCTGAAGATGAGCTATCGGCCCGGGGTGGTGCTGTTCGACCAGGGAAAGGAGGTCGCGCGGGTCGAATCCCTGCTCTACCCCTTCCATTTCGAGCATGTGCTGCGCTACGGGCTGGACGGCAACCACGAGAAGTACCCGGACTGGCTGGCGCTGATGGACGAACGCACCCAAAAACTGCTGGCCGAGGGCAAGACCGTCAACATCGGCAAGCCCGAGGACTGGTAAGGCGGTCCTCGGCAGGCCGTGGTATTTGCGCGTATAATGCCGGCCCTGTTCGCGTTTCCCTCCCGCCATGCCCCTGATCACGCTCAAGGAAGTCTCGCTTGCCTTCGGCAGCCGCCCGGTGCTCGACCGCGCCGGTCTGGTCATCGACAAAGGCGAGCGGCTGTGCCTGGTCGGACGCAACGGCGAAGGCAAATCCAGCCTGCTGCGGCTGATCGCCGGCGAGGTACAGCCCGACGACGGGGAACGGATCGTCGGCGACGGTGTGCGCATCGCCCAGCTGCCGCAGGAAGTGCCCAGCGGCCTGCCCGGCAGCGTCTACGATGTGGTGGCCGAAGGCGTCGGCACGCTGAGCCAGACCCTGCGCGACTGGCACCACGCGGCGCTGCAGGCTGCCGAGGATCCGTCGGCTCTGGACCGCATGCAGGCTCTACAGCAGCGCATCGAGGCGGAAAACGGCTGGACCCTCGAGCAGCGCATCAGCGCCACCCTGTCGCGCCTCAAGCTGCCGGCCGACACCGCCTTCGACAGCCTCTCCGGTGGCATGAAGCGACGCGCGCTGCTGGC
>JALSKD010000059.1 GCA_026989015.1 Gammaproteobacteria bacterium | reverse complement strand
AAGCGCAACAGGCGATCTATGGCATGAGCATCGAGGAATGGAAGGCCAACTACCAGAAGCCGGCCACGCCGGAACAACTGGAAACCTTCGAGAAAACCAAGCCGCTGCATGCGAAAATCAGCGGGCATAACTGAACCTACTGGGAGAACACGAAATGAGCATGACTCTCGATGTGGAAGGCATGAGCTGCCAGCACTGTGTGGCCAATGTAAAGAAAGCCGTCGAGGCCGTGGCCGGCGTTAACAGCGTGGAGGTGGACCTGGAGGCCGGCAAGGTGACGGTGGACGGCTCCGCCGATGCCGAGGCGGTCAAGGCCGCGATAACCGGCGCGGGTTACAGCGTCAAATCCTAAATGCGCGGGCCGGGCCGGCGCTTCAACCGCCGGCATGTTGCCGCAGTTCGCGGCGCAGAATCTTGCCGACATTGGTTTTCGGCAATTCGTCGCGGAATTCGATGATCTTCGGGACCTTGTAGGCGGTCAGCTCCTTGCGGCAGTGTGCAATGACTTCTTCCTCGGTGAGGCTGTTGTCGTTGCGCACGATTACGGCCTTGACGATCTCGCCACTGCCTTCGGGGTCGGGTACGCCGATCACCCCGACTTCCAGCACGCCTGGCACCTCCACGATCACCGACTCCACCTCGTTGGGGAAGACATTGAAGCCGGAGACGAGAATCATGTCCTTCTTGCGGTCGACGATATAGACGAACCCATCTTCATCCATGCGCGCCACATCGCCGGTCTTCAACCAGCCCTTTTCGTCGAGTACGAAGGCGGTTTCCTCCGGGAGATTCCAGTACCCCCTCATCACCTGCGGGCCGCGCACGCACAATTCTCCCACCTCGCCGATGGGCAGGAACTCGCCATCCTCAGAGCGGATCGATACCTCGGTGGACGGTACCGGCAACCCGATACTGCCGTTCCAGTCGGTCAGGTTCATCGGGTTGATGCACACCGCCGGCGAGGTTTCGGTGAGGCCATAGGCCTCCAGCAACGGTGCGCCAGTGACCCGCCGCCAACGCTCCGCCACCGCCTGCTGCACCGCCATGCCGCCACCGAGCGTCAGCTTGAGACGAGAGAAATCGAGATCGGCAAACCCCGGTGTGTTGAGCAGCCCATTGAACAAGGTATTGACGCCGGTGATGGTGGTGAATTTCACCTTGCCCAGTTCCTTGACGAACCCCGGCATGTCGCGTGGATTGGTGATCAGGTAATTGAGCGCGCCCTCCTTCATGAACACCAGACAGTTCGCCAGCAATGAAAAGATGTGGTAGAGCGGCAGCGCGGTGATGATGATCTCACGCCGTTCCTCGACCTTGTCCTTGATCCATTCCGCGGCCTGAAGCATGTTGGCCACCATGTTGCGGTGGGTCAGCATCGCGCCCTTGGCCAGTCCGGTGGTACCGCCGGTGTACTGCAGGAAGGCGATGTCTTCGTGACCGGTCTGCGGTTTCGCGTAGGGCAGCGAAGCGCCGGCCTTGAGCGCCTGACGAAAACGCACGCTCCCCGGCAACGAGAAGGGCGGCACCAGCTTCTTCACCCGCTTGACAACGAAATTGACCAGGGCCGATCGGGGAAAGCCCAACAGGTCGCCCAGTTGCGTGGTGATGACATGCTGCACCTCGGTATCCGCGATGACCTGCTCCAGGGTATGGCAGAAATTCTCTACCACCAGAATCGCCTTGGCACCGGAATCGCGCAACTGGTGGCGCAATTCACGGGGCGTGTACAGGGGGTTGGTGTTGACCACGGTGAAGCCGGCGCGCAGCACGGCGAAGATGGCAATGGGGTTCTGCAGAATGTTCGGCATCATGATCGCCACCCGGTCGCCCTGTTCCATGCCGGGCAGCGACTGCAGGTAGGCTGCCAGGTCGCGCGTCAGCCGGCCCATGTCCTCGTAGCTCAGGGTCTTGCCCATGTTGCTGAAGGCCGGCAATTCGGCGAATTTCTCGACCGATTCGTCGAACACTTCGGCCACCGACGCGTAACGGGAGGGGTCGATTTCGGGGCTGATGCCCGGGGGGTAGGATTTCAGCCAAGGTTTGTCCATGTCCTCTACCTCTTGGAATTCTTGTCGTCCCGCTGGCCGGGATAACCCCATGTTACCCCGATTCTCCCTCCGGCACCATCAGGCCGCAGCGCTGTGGCCGGCCTCCACTTGGCCTTCCAGTTCACCCGGTTCGAAGCCATCCACCGCGATGACCTGCAACATCGCTGCACGAGCGGTTCTGAGGCGTTCGACCTCCTCGCCGGAAAGGCGTTCATCGTCACTCAGGCGCTGGAACCATTCATCCCAGCCCATCAGCGGCGGCTTTTCCAGCTTCAGGGCGCGCAGGCGTTTTTCCACCGGCTCCGCGGCCACCACCTTGCGCAACGCCACTTCCAGGCGGCCGGTGATGTCATCTTCATCCATCGACACGAAGATGCCCCGTGTCAGCCGATCGCGGGCCGCTCCGGGACGGATCACCAGCGCCGCGACCCGGTGTCCGAGCGCATCATTGGGTTGCCGCAGACTCAGCCCCAGCGGGAACACCAGCAGCCTCAGCAGCAATCCCAACGGCTTGACCGGGAAATTGCGCAGGATCTCGTCCAGAGCATGCTGGATCTGATACAGGCAATACTTGACGCTCCACTCGACCAGCGGCAGATCCGCCCGGGGCCGGCCGTCATCCTCGAATTTCTTGAGTATGGCCGAGGCATAGAACTGATAACTGAGGGCATCGGCAAAGCGCCCGGACAGCTTTTCCTTGCGCTTGAACGCGCCACCGAGCAGCATCAGACAGACATCGGAAATCACTGCGAAGGCGGCGCTCATCTGGCCCAGGCGCTGGTAGTAGCGCCCGGTGCGGTTGCCAAAGGGCCGCGGAGCCAGGTGCGAGCCGCTCAGACCATAAACGAACGCACGGGCCAGGTTGCCAATAAAATACCCAACGTGCCCAAACAGCGCGTGATCGAAGGATTCCAGGTCGTCCTGCTCCGCGGCCTCGATCTCACTCACCAGCCAGGGATGGCAACGGATCGCGCCCTGGCCGAAGATGATCATGCTGCGGGTGAGAATGTTCGCCCCTTCCACGGTGATGCCGACCGGCAGGGTCTGGTAACCGCGACCCAGGTAATTGCCGGGCCCCATGCAGATGCCGCGTCCTCCGTGGATATCCATGGCGTCGTTGACCACCTGGCGCATCTTCTCGGTATTGTGGTACTTGAGCATCGCGGTGATGACCGAGGGTTTCTCCCCTCTGTCCAGGGCCGACAGGGTCAGCAACCGCCCGGCATCCATGAAATAGGTGAAACCGCCCATCCTGGCCAATGCTTCCTCCACGCCCTCGAAGCGGCCGATGGGCGTCCTGAACTGCCTGCGGATACGCGCATAGGCGCCGGTCGCACGCACCGCCAGCTTGCCCGCGCCGGCACCAACGGCCGGCAGCGAGATCCCGCGCCCGGCGGACAGGGATTCCACCAGCATCCGCCAGCCACGGCCGATCATGTCGCGGCCACCAATGACGAAATCGAGCGGTATGAACACATCGCGCCCCCGGTTGGGGCCGTTCATGAAGGCGGCGTTGAGCGGAAAATGGCGCTCACCGATTTCGATGCCCGGCAAATCGGTCGGTATCAGCGCGCAGGTGATGCCGAGGTCTTCCTCGCCGCCGAGCAGACCGTCCGGATCATGGGCCTTGAACGCCAGGCCGAGCACCGTGGCCACCGGGCCCAACGTGATGTAACGCTTGTCCCAGTTGAGGCGCAAGCCCAACACCCTGCGCCCCTCGAACTCGCCCTCGCAGACCACTCCGCTGTCGGGGATGGCGCCGGCATCGGAGCCGGCCTCCGGAGCGGTCAGCGCGAAACAGGGAATCTCCCGCCCATCGGCAAGGCGAGGCAGATAGTAGTCACGCTGTTCCTGCGTCCCGTAGTGCAACAGCAACTCGGCCGGTCCCAGAGAATTGGGCACCATCACCGTGACCCCCACCGATATGCTGCGCGCCGAAACCTTCTGCACCACCTCGGAATGTGCCGTGGCGGAGAATTCCAGACCACCGTAGCGCTTCGGAATGATCATGCCGAAGAATCGCTGTTCCTTCAAAAAGGCCCACATCTCCGGCGGAAGATCCTTGCGGTTGTGGGTAATGTCCCAGTCGTCGATCATCCGGCACAGTTCTTCGACCGGTCCGTCGAGAAAGGCCTGTTCCTCTTCGGACAGCCTCGGACGGGGGTAGGACAGCAGTTTGCGCCAGTCCGGGTTGCCGCGGAACAACTCGCCTTCCCAGCCCACGGTGCCGGATTCGATGGCATCGCGCTCGGTCTGCGACATTGGCGGCAACACCGTGCGGATGCGGCTCAACAACGGCCTCGACAGGTAGCGCCGGCGCCAGTCGGGTACCGACATCAGCAGAACCGGACCCAGCCACAGCCCCCAGGTCAGCACCGCCCACGGCCAGCTGAAGCCGCCGGCCAGGGTGAAGCCGGCCAGCGCCAGCGTCGCAAGCAGCAACCAGTAACCGGAAGGCAAGGAGTAACGGACGAACGCGACCAGCAACAACAGGGCGCCGAGCAACAGGATCAGGGCATTCATGGCGACCACCTCGTGCAGGGTGTGTGTAGGTGTTGACCCTGTTATAAGCCCTTAAGTTTCATTTTGCAACTTTAGAGTGCTGTTGCCGTGCCAGCCACAGGCGACTGCGCAGACCGGCCTCGGTCGCATAACCCTGGGTGCTGTGACGGATACGCCCATCCGGGCCGATGACGAAGGCAGCCGGCACCCCGTTGACGCCATAGGCCCGGCTGATGCGCCCTTGCGGGTCATTGACCACCGGGATTTCCAGTCCCCGTTGCTGAAGGTAATCGCGCACCCGGGCGGCATCGCCCGACTGCATGGCCACACCGATGACCGGATAGTCCTCGGCAATGGCGGCAATCACCGGATTCTGCAGCTTGCAGATCGGGCACCACTCGGCAAAAAAGTAGAGCAGCATCGGTTTGTCATAGGCCGACAGATCGAGACGGCCCGGGCGTGCAGGCGTAAAACCCTCCGGCTCGATGATCTGCCCTGCCAGCTCCGGCGGCTGACCGCTCACTTGGTCTCGCGTCATCCACAGGTTGGCAAGAAATCCGACGACCAGAAACATCAGCGCATAGAGCACAATCTCGCGCAACAGAAAACGCGGATCGAGGTATGTGTGCAGGCGTTGGCGCAGTCCGGGCATGTGTATCCGACGCATTTTTTCTTCGGGAGTTTTCCGCTTTCGCAAAAAAGCGTTCAAAAAAAGGAATAAAACCCGGTGTCGGGAACATCAGTAAAGCAAGCCGCCTGCATGAGCGGCTGTCATCACAACACACCACATCGGAGGAATCATGAAGAAAATACTGTTGTCGGGCCTGTTCCTGTTGTCCGTGCTGGGCTTTGCGCCGGCCCAAGCCGACAAGGACAGCAAGCCCTTTGCCGAAGAACGCATCGTGCTGCAGATCAGCGACCCCAATCCCTTCAAGCAGACCCTGGTACTCAATGTCGCATCCAACCTGCTCAAGGCCTATGGCCAGGACAAGGTGGACATCGAGATCGTCGCCTTCGGCCCCGGACTGCGCCTGCTGTTCAAGGACAATGCCAACAAGGGACGCATCGAGGGACTGGCCGGAAGCGGTGTCCGTTTCTCGGCCTGCAAGAACACCATCGCCAATTTCACGAAGAAACTGGGCCACAGTCCAGCACTCAACCCGAACGCCATCCCGGTATCCGCGGGCGTGGTGCGCATCATCGAGCTCGAAAATCAGGGATTCAAACTGATCAAGCCCTGATCCGCTCTCACCACCGTACAATAAAACAGGAGGACTCACTTCCATGAAGCATACTATTGCCCGAAAAACACTGCTGGGCGCCGCCATCGCCGTCAGTCTCGCCACCGCCCCGGCCCAGGCCGCCAACTGGCTGATGCTGCAAGGCACCGAGCCCGACAGTGCCGCGCCGCGCATCAAGATGTGGGGATTCATCCAGGCGCAGTATCAGAAGGACGACAGCGACCCGAACGGAGCAGGCGGCTACATCCCGCCCAAGTTGATTGGCCCCAATCTGACCAGCCAGGAGCAGTTCAATGTCAACCGCGCGCGTCTTGGCGCCCGAGGCACCGGCTTCCCGCTCGATGGCAAGGTCAATTATTTCCTGCTGACCGAATTCGGCAACAACGGCATCACCGCGCCGGGTGGCGACGCCGCGCGCATCACCGATGCCAGCATCACTCTCAATCAGATCGACGGCATGCGCGTGAGGATGGGTCTGTTCAAGACGCCGGGGCCGGAGGAATTGCTGCAGGCCATACATGTCTTCGACTATGTCAACTTCACCACCGTCACCAACCAGTTGATGCTCGAACGCCTGCCCAACGACGCCTATACCGCCAACCAGCCACCGGTCAGCCTTCCGGCCACGGTGTCACCCTGGCGCTTCGAAAAACCCGTGGGCGCGGGCCGGGATGTGGGCATCCAGCTGTTCGACAGCTTCCGCAGCGGCAACTGGGAACACAGTTATGCGCTGATGTTCGGCAACGGAAACGGACTCAATTTCGGTGACAATGACGACAACAAGGACACCTATCTGTACTGGTCATCCGAGCGGATCTATGGCGGCAAGGGGCCGCGCCGTCAGGGCCTCAAATTCTTCGCCTGGGCGCAGAACGGAAAACGCCTGCTCGACAATACCAATGACAGTACACACAACCCGCGGGAATTCGATCGCAAGCGCAGCGGCGTGGGTGTGAAATACCTCAAAAACCCCTACCGCGTCAGCTTCGAATACATGAAGGGTGAAGGCATGATCTTCGTCGGCCCGGACAAGCCCACCTTCGACATGAACCCGTCGGTGCCGCCCGGCAATGGCGAGAACGGAAAGGCTTCAGGCTGGTATCTGGATGCGGGATGGATGATTCCCAACAGCAAATGGGAACTGGATCTGCGCTACGACTACTATGACCGGCTGGAGGACGACAAACTGGAAGTGGAGTTCAAGACCACCACGCTTGGCGCCCAGTATGCCTTCAACAAGAAGACACGACTGGTCATCAACTACGCACTGCGTGATTTCTCTGCTCCCGAATTTTCCAGCGGCGCGGGACCGAACACCAATCTCGATGGTGTGGACACGCGCCTGTCCATTCAGCTGACGCACATCTTCTAACCCCTCTCTCCCAACGAAGGTAAAATATTGGGCCAGAGTTCTCTCTGGCCCTTTTATTTGGCAGGGCGTCAGGCGTTCCCGCGCGAGGCGCGCTTGCGCTCGCTCTCGGTCAGGTGTTTCTTGCGAATTCGGATGTGCTGTGGCGTGACTTCGACCAGTTCATCGTCATCGATGAATTCAAGTGCCTGCTCCAGCGTCATGCGGATCGGCGGTGTCAGAATCAGGTTTTCGTCAGTACCGGCCGCCCGGATATTGGTCAGCTGCTTGGCCTTGAGCGGGTTGACCGTCAGGTCGTTGGAACGGCTGTGAATACCTATGACCATGCCTTCATAGACTTCCTCGCCATGACCAATGAACAGCTTGCCGCGTTCCTGCAGGTTGAACAATGCATAGCCCAGCGCCTTGCCCTGGCCATTGGAGATCAGCACGCCATTGATGCGCGCCCCCGAATCCACCTTTTTGAGCGGCCCGTAGCTGTCGAATACGCTGTACAGCAGACCGGTGCCCTGGGTGGCGGTCAGAAATTCGTTGCGGAAACCGATCAGCCCCTTGGCCGGAATCAGAAAATCCAGCCGTACCCGGCCCTGGCCGTCGGGCACCATGTCCTTCAGTTCGGCGCCCCGGTTGCCGAACTTTTCCATGATCGCTCCCTGGTGTTGTTCCTCTACATCGATGGTGACCGATTCGTAGGGCTCCATCATCACGCCATCGATTTCCCTGAAGATGACTTCGGGACGCGAGACGCCCAGCTCGAAACCCTCGCGGCGCATGGTTTCGATGAGGATCGCCAGGTGCAGTTCTCCGCGGCCGGACACCTTGAAACGGTCGGGATCATCGGTGGCCTCCACGCGCAGAGCGACATTGTGCTCCAGCTCCTTCTGCAGGCGTTCCCAGATCTGCCGCGAGGTAACGAACTTTCCGTCCTGGCCGGCGAAGGGCGAGGTGTTGACCTGGAAGTTCATGCTCACCGTCGGTTCGTCCACGGTCAGGGGCGGCAGGGCCTCGACATGGTCCGGTGCGCACAGGGTATCGGAGATCCCCAGTCCCTGGATGCCGGTGAAGGCAATGATGTCCCCGGCCTCGGCCTGCTCGACCTCGACCCGCTCCAGTCCGTGAAAACCCAGAATCTGCAGCATCCTGGCCTTGCGGGTTTCGCCATCCGGCGACACCACGATCACGGCATCGTTGGGGCGCACGCTGCCCCGCTTGATGCGCCCGATGCCGATCAGACCCACATAGCTGTTGTAATCCAGCGAACTGACCTGAAGCTGGAACGGTCCGTCCACATCCACATCCGGCGGCGGCACCTTGTCGACAATGGTCTCGAACAGCGGTGTCATGTCGACCGAGGGGGTTTCGGGATCGAGCGTCGCGAAGCCCTGCAGCGCCGAGGCATAGACCACATCGAAATCCATCTGCTCGTCACTGGCACCGAGTCGGTCGAACAGATCGAAGGTCTGATCGACGACCCAGTCCGGCCGGCTTCCGGGGCGATCGATCTTGTTGACCACGACGATCGGCTTGAGCCCCTGCTGCAGCGCTTTCTCGGTCACGAAACGGGTCTGCGGCATCGGGCCTTCCACGGCATCGACCAGCAGCAGCACCGAATCCACCATCGACATCACCCGCTCCACCTCACCCCCGAAATCAGCATGACCCGGGGTATCGACGATATTGATGCGGTAGTCGTTCCAGCGGATGGCGGTATTCTTGGACAGGATGGTGATCCCCCGTTCCTTCTCCAGCTCATTGCTGTCCATCATGCGTTCACTCAGTTCGGCACGCTCGTCGAAGGTGCCGGACTGTTCCAGCAACTTGTCGACCAGCGTGGTCTTGCCGTGGTCGACATGGGCGATAATCGCGATATTGCGCAGTTTTTCGATCATAGGGATTTCCGGTAATGCGGGGATGGAAGGGCGCGGGCCACTGCCGCGGCACGCGCTGCTCGTGCGGTATTCAGTTCAGGCTTTTCAGCGCCAACATCTGTTCCACGGTCAGGTCGTCCTGCACCTGGAGGTGATAGCCCTGGCCACGCAGGTGGGTGATGACTTCGACCGGATCCTCCTTGGCCAGGCGTCGGCTCGGCGTCAATTCCAGTTCGAAGCAGAATTCGGGCGGGCCAAAGCCGCGCAGCAATTCCGCCGGCAGCACATCGAAGCCCCCTTCCTCGGCCAGATACAGGTAGGTATCGACCTTGCGCGGACTGCGGTAGACAAAGCAGGTCAGACGGTCACTCACAGCGCCCATTCCACCGGCTTGTACAGCGAAGCCTTGACCTCGAGCTGATCGCCCGGCTCCACCTTCCAGCCATCGACCCAGCCCAGCCGCAGGGTCTCGGCCGCCGGCAGGATCGAGCGGATCGTCTGTTTCTTGATGCGGCCATCCTTGTCACGCAGGGTCGCCACCACATTGTACAGCGGCTTGTCCGAGCCGTTGGTCAGCACGAGGGTTTTCGCGTCTTCCCCGAACAGGGTTTCGACAATCTGTTCGGCAAGCATGTCCTCGACCTTGAGACTGACGGGGGCAGGCGTGAAGCCGTAGCCGGCCGGCAGCCGGTCCGGTGCAAACACCAGTATGGCAATGGTCAGCGCCAGCAGAAAGCCGACGACCGTGGAGATCAGGCGCATGAGCAGAAGTCCGTGTTTTTGGGAGCCGGGCATGATAGCAGAAAATGTTAGCAGATGCTTATACATGAGCCCCCCCGGACACAGAAAAGCCCCTGCTTGCAAGCAGGGGCTTTCCGGGTTGCGCGGGCGTGGAACACGCCCGCAGTGGAGTACCCGTCGATCAGCTCGACTTGGTGAACTCCGGATAGGCTTCCATGCCGCATTCGGCGAGGTCCACGCCTTCGTATTCCTCTTCCTCGCTGACGCGCAGGCCCATCACGATCTTGATGATCATCCAGGTGATCAGGCTGGCGCCGAAGACCCAGATGAAGATGGTGGCCGCACCGACCAGCTGTCCGACAAAGCTGGTATCGCTGTTGGTCAGCGGCACTGCCAGCAGGCCCCAGAGGCCCACCACGCCGTGCACCGAGATGGCACCCACGGGATCATCGATGCGCAGCTTGTCGACGAAGATGATGGAGAAGACCACCAGGGCACCACCCACCGCACCGATCAGCGTGGCTTCCAGGGCACTCGGGGTGGACGGCTCGGCGGTAATCGCCACCAGACCGGCCAAGGCGCCGTTGAGCACCATGGTCAGGTCGGTCTTGCCAAACAGGATGCGGGCCACGATCATCGCGGCAATGACCCCGCCGGCCGCCGCAGCGTTGGTGTTGAGGAACACCATGGCGACGGAATTGGCACTGGCGATATCACCCAGCTTGAGCACGGAGCCGCCGTTGAAGCCGAACCAGCCCATCCACAGAATGAAGGTACCCAGGGTGGCCAGCGGCAGGTTGGCGCCGGGGATGGCGTTGACCTGACCGTTGGCGCCGTACTTGCCCTTGCGCGGGCCGAGCAGCAGTACACCGGCCAGAGCCGCGGCCGCACCGGCCATGTGCACGATGCCGGATCCGGCGAAATCGGAGAAGCCGAAATCATCGCCCAGGCTGAAGAGGCCAAATACGCTTTTGCCGCCCCAGGTCCAGCTGCCTTCCATCGGATAGATGAAACCGGTCATGACCACGGCGAAGGCCATGAAGGCCCACAGCTTCATGCGCTCGGCAACGGCGCCGGAGACGATCGACATCGCGGTGGCCACGAACACCACCTGGAAGAAGAAGTCGGAAGCGGCGGAATACACCGAATCACCACCGAAACCGTTTTCGGCGGAGGCCTTCAGTGCATCCTCGACCAGCGTGGCGCCGCCCTCGATGCCGGACAGGAACAGGGTACCGCCATACATCAGGTAATAGCCGGTGACCATGTACATGGTGCAGGCGATGGCGTAGAGCGTGACATTCTTGGTCAGGATCTCGACCGTGTTCTTGGAACGGACCAGGCCCGCCTCCAGCATCGAGAAGCCGGCGGCCATCCACATGACCAGCGCACCCATCACCAGGAAATAAAAGGTGTCGATCGCGTATTGCAGTTCAAAAATCTGGTTTTCCACGAGATAACCTCCTTACAGCGCTTCGGGGCCGGACTCGCCGGTACGGATACGGATAGCCTGCTCGATCGGGCTGACGAAGATCTTGCCGTCGCCGATCTTGCCGGTATTCGCCTTGGATGTGATGGCCTCGATGACCTGATCCAGCAGATCGTCATCGATGGCGATCTCCATCTTCACCTTGGGCAGGAAATCGACCACATACTCGGCGCCACGGTACAGCTCGGTATGGCCTTTTTGACGACCGAAGCCCTTGACCTCGGTAACGGTAATGCCCTGAACGCCGATATCCGACAGTGCCTGGCGCACATCGTCCAGCTTGAAGGGCTTGATAATGGCTGTCACCATCTTCATAGGAATGCCTCCTGTTATATTGGAATGAATGCTACGGCCAGTTCCCTAGCAAGCGGCCTGCCTCTTTTTATAATTTCATTGAATATCAATTGCTTAGCCAACCCAAAGGACAGACGCCCGGAAAAATGCCAAAATAGTGCATCCACCCATGGCGCATGAGCACCACAATGGTGCATGCGCCATTAACAAACGCACAAAACTGAAGCACATATGACCCCGTTACACATCGACCAACTGGCTGAAAAAATCGAATCCCTGCTGCCGCCCGGACTGAAGCAGGTGAAGCAGGACATCGACGGCAAACTCAAGAGCCTGCTGCAGCAGCAACTGGCGAAAATGGAATTCGTCTCGCGGGAGGAATTCGATATCCAGAGCAAGGTGCTGGCCCGTACCCGCCAGAAGGTGGACGAACTGGAACAGCGCCTGCAGGCGCTGCTGGACGCACAGGACGGTCGCTCCGAAAGCACCGGGGAATGACCTCCTGCACACAGCCCGTCCAGGAAATCACCCTTGATTGAATCCGACTGACCGCGGCAGGCCAGGCGCACGAAAGGGGTTGGAGCGACCCGTTCACCCCGGTCAGCGCAACCCCCAGCTAAGGATACGCGCGTCCCGCCTCAACCCGATACGGGCGGACAGGAAAGGACCGGCCGGATGTTCACAACCTCCCGTGCCGATGATAAGGTTGCGGCGTTTCCATGACAGGGACTCCGCCGCAACGGACGACATGGCCCTCACCCAACTGCACACCCGCGCCCGCCAGGGCATACAGGCGCCCCGCGTCGGTGTCGAGATCCACATCAGCAACGGCCTGCCCGCCTTTTCCATCGTCGGTCTGCCGGAAGCGGCGGTGCGTGAAAGCCGCGACCGCGTGCGCAGCGCAATCATCAATTCCGGTTTCGAATTCCCCGCCCGCCGCATCACCGTCAACCTGGCGCCGGCCGACCTGCCCAAGGAGGGCGGCCGCTATGACCTGGCCATTGCCCTGGGCATTCTCGAGGCCAGCAGCCAGATTCGGCTGGGCCGACTGGCCGGCAGCGAACTCTACGGCGAACTGGCGCTGGGCGGCGAACTGAGGCCGGTGAGCGGCCTGATCCCGGCGCTGGTCGCCTGCGCCGCCGAGGGCCGCCGCGCTGTGATCGCCAGCGCCAACGCAGTCGAGGCCGGCATCCTGCAGGGGCTCGATGCGCTGCAGGCCGACAGCCTGGCCCAGGTCTGCGCCAGCCTGGCCGGTGGCGACGCCCTGCTCCCGGTCGAATCCACCGCCGCGGCGGAGCTTCCCGACTATGGCGTCGATCTCTCCGAAGTGCTGGGTCAGGCCCAGGCCCGGCGCGCGCTGGAGATCGCCGCCGCCGGAGGCCATCACCTGCTGATGATGGGCCCGCCCGGAACCGGCAAGAGCATGCTGGCGCAGCGCCTGAATACGCTGCTGCCGCCGATGGACGAGGCGGAAGCCCTGCAGACGCTGAGCATCCATTCCATCGGCGATCGCTCCATCGATCCGCGCAACTGGCGGCTGCGCCCGTTTCGTTCGCCACACCATACGGTATCCGGCGTGGCGCTGGTGGGCGGCGGCGCCCAGGCCCGACCGGGCGAGATTTCACTGGCCCACAACGGCGTGCTGTTCCTCGATGAGCTGACCGAGTTCGACCGCAAGACGCTGGAGGTACTGCGCGAACCGCTGGAGACTGGCGAGATCCACATCTCGCGGGCGGCGCGGCAGGAGCGTTACCCGGCCGCCTTCCAGCTGGTGGCGGCGATGAACCCCTGTCCGGGCGGCTGCGCTTCCATCGCCGCCTGTCAATGCAGCGCGGAGCAGCTGACCCGTTACCGCAACCGGCTTTCGGCGCCATTGCTGGACCGCATCGACATCCGGATCGAGCTGCCGCCGCTGGAACGCGACGAGCTGATGGAGCGCAACGGCCCGCCACCGGAAGACAGCGCAGCGGTGAGGGCCAGGGTCAGTGCCGCGCGGCAGCGCCAGCTGCGGCGCCAGGGCTGCCTCAACGCCCGCCTCGGGCCTGCAGAGGTGGACCGACACTGCCCGCTGGACGCTGCATCGCGGGAACTGCTGGGCAACGCCATCGAGCGCCTGAAGCTCTCCGCCCGCAGTTACCACCGTCTGCTCAAGCTGGCGCGCAGCATTGCCGATCTGGCCGGAGACGAGGCCATCGGCACTGCGGCCGTCAGCGAAGCCATCGGCTACCGCCGCGCCGCGCTGCGCTGAAGCCGACTCACTTCTTCTCGCAGGCGTAGCGCTGCTCACCCTCGTAGTAGTCCGGAAAACCCACCGTCCGCGTCAGCTCGGCGAAATCCAGCACCCGCTGTGGCGCATCGCCGCCCTGGATGGACTGCAACGCCTCGCGCATGGCAAGTATCGATACATTGAGCAGGGTCAGAGGGTAGACCGCGATCTTGTAACCGATCTCTTCCAGACGCCTGACCGGCAACACCGGCGTCTTGCCGTGCTCGATCATGTTGGCCATTTTCGGGCCGTCCACCTCGGCGCAATAACGGATCATCTCCTCCTCGGACTCCGGGGCTTCGAGAAAACTGATGTCGGCGCCGATTTCGCGGAACATGCGGCAACGCTCGATGGCCTCGTCCAGGCCTTCCGTCGCCCGCGCGTCGGTGCGTGCCATGATCAGGATGTCATCGCCGGCATTGCGCGCATCGACGGCGGCCTGGATGCGCATTGCCGCCTCGTCGCGCGAGACCACCGCCTTGCCGCGGGTATGCCCGCAACGCTTCGGTGACACCTGATCCTCGATCATGATGCAGGCAAAGCCGGCGCGGGCGTAACCGCGCACCGTGCGCTGCACATTCAGCGGATTGCCGAAACCGGTATCGCCGTCGCCGAACATGGGTATCGACACCGCCTCACAGATATTCCGCCCCTGATCGATCATCTCGCCATAGGAGATCAGACCGGTATCGGGCAATGCCAGCCGTGCGCCGGAGACGGCGAATCCGCTCATGAAGCCGATACGGAATCCGGCTTCCTCGATGAGCCGGGCGGACAGCGCATCGTGGCAGCCGGGCATGGGCAATATGCCCGGTTCCCGAAGCAGGGCTCTCAATGTTTCCGCGGGAGTATTCATGGTGTTCACCTCGTTATCAGGAGTTGATAGGGCAGGTAGAGCGCAATCGACGGCCACAGGTACAGCAGAAAGGCACTGAACAGCATGATCAGCGTGAAGGGCCATACGCCGCGCACCACTTCGTTGAGTCGGGCTTCGCCAACGGCCTGGATCACGAACAGGTTCATGCCCACCGGCGGCGTGATCAGCGCGCATTCGATCATGATCACGAACAGCACACCGAACCAGATCGGGTCGATGCCCATGCCCATCAGCGACGGATACAACACCGGCACCATGATCAGCAGCATCGACAGCGATTCCAGGAACAGCCCCATCAACAGCAACACCAGGCAGACCACCAGGATAAACAGCCCGGTCTGATCGATGCTGTTGCTGATGTACAGCGACAGATCCTGCGGGATGCGGTACAGGGTGATGGCCTTGCCGAAGATCTTGGCGCCCGCCAGGATCAGAAAGATGGTGACCGTGGTCTGCATCGACTCGACGACCGCCTCGCGCAATTTGCGCCAGGTCATCTCGCCCAGAGCGAAAACGATCACCAGCGACACCGCAAAGCCGATGGCCGCCGACTCGGTGGGCGTGAACACGCCCAGATAGATACCGCCGATGACCACCGCTGCCAGCAGCACCACCGGCAGCGCCCGCAGGCTCGTGCGCCGGCGTTCGTCGGTGCTGGCTTTGGGCATCGGCCGATAGCTGTCAGAGAAACGGGCATAGGCGAAGCAGAACAGGATGAACAACCCGGCCAGCATCAGCCCCGGGCCGACACCGGCGAGAAACAGATCGACGATGGATTCCTCGGTGATGACCCCATAGACGATCATCGGTATCGAGGGCGGGATCAGGATGCCCAGGGTGCCACCCGCCGCCACCAGCCCCAGCACGAAAGGCCGCGCATAGCCGCGCTGGGTCATTTCCTGTATCGCTACCGTGCCGATGGTCGCCGCGGTGGCCACCGACGAGCCGGAAATGGCAGCGAACATGGCACAGGAGGCAATGGTCGCCACCCCCAGACCGCCCGGCCAGTGTCCCACCCAGCTCTGCACCGCGTTGAACAGATCCCGGCCGACGCCGCCCTTGAGCAGCACATTCGACATCAGCAGAAACAGCGGCACCGCCAGCAGGATGAAGCTGTCCATCACGCTGTAGAGTCCCTGCGGCACCATCAACAGGGACAGATCGCCGAAATACAGCAGTGCCATGCCGAGGCCGCCCAGCGCAAAGGCCACCGGTACGCCCAGCCCCAGCATCAGCAGCAGCGCCAGCAGAATCCAGACTGCGGTCACGATTCGCCCCCGTGGGACCGGCTCAAGGGCCGTGCCTCAGAGCCGAACTGGCGCAGCAGCTCCACCAGGGTCTGCACCAGCAGCAGCCCGAAACCCACCGGTATCGCGCTCTCGGTCATCCACTTGGGCACGCCCAGCATGGTCGAGGTGGCGCGCCCCATGCGGATGGACTCGAGCAGGATTTCGCTGCCATAGGCAATCGCCACCAGGCAGAACAGCGCAATGACCAGCAACGAGAGGATATCGACCGCATGGCGCAGGGCCGGCCACATGCGGGCAAGAAAGAAATCGATGACGATCAGCTGCCGTTTGCGCAGTACATGGGCCGCTGCAAGATAGGTCGCCCAGATCTGGAAAAACTGCGCCATCTCCTCGGCCCAGATGGTGGGCGAGAGGAACACATAGCGCGCCACCACCTCCCAGGTGATCATGCAGGCAATGGCGAAGAACATCCAGGCCGCCAGACGGCCCGCGGCCTCGCTGATTCGGTCGATCCAGCCCATTACACGGCATCCGGCTGAAGCGCGCCACCCGCCGACCGGCCCATCCCGCCGGCGGGTGACGGCGAATTACAGCCGGCCGGCAGCCTCCACCAGCTGCTGGCCCAGCGGCCCGGCGTTGCGGATATAGGTATCCACCACGGAAGTGGTCGCCTTCTTCCACTGCTGGAGGTCCTCGGGGCTCAGTTCGATGACCTTCATCTTCTTGCGCGCAAAGGCCAGGGCATCGGCCTCCAGCTGGCCCATCTTGTTGCGCAGATCCTTCTCCACGCGTCGCGCCGCGGTGTTGATGACGGAACGCTCCCGGTCGGTCAGACCCTGCCACACCTGCTCGTTGATCAGCACCAGAAACTCGATATCGGCATGATTGGTCAGCGTGACATAGTCCATCACCTGGTAGAGCTTGCGCGATGGAATGGTGGTCAGGCCGGTCATGCCTGCATCGACGGTGCCGCGCTGATAGGCGAGAAACTGCTTGGACCCCGACATCAGCACCGGCACGCCGCCCACCGCCTTGACGAACTCACCCAATGTCTTGCCAAAGACCCGTACCTTCTTGCCCTTCATGTCCGCGGGCAGACGGATCGGTTCCTTCCTGGACAGGATGATGGCGCCGCCAAAGGCCTGCCACCACAGGGGGCGAGCGCCGGTCTTGAGGATGGCTGCGTCCAGCGGACCACGGATCGGGCTGCCTGGCTCGGTCGCCTTGCGCACCTTCTCGGCGTCCGGAAACATGAAAGGCACATAGAACAGATCCACCGCCGGGATGGTACCGGCGAAGCGGGTCAGCGATGCCACGCCCATCTCGATGGCGCCCGACGACACGGCCTGGGGCACCTCCTTGTCCTTGTAGAGCTGGGCCGAAGGATAGATCTCGATCTTGATGCTGCCCCCGGTCTCCCGTTCCACCTCCTGCTTGAAATCCAGCAGGTTCTGCCCGAGGTGGTGTTTGATCGGCAGTTGCAGGGTGATGCGCAGGGTTTTTTCAGCCTGGGCCGGAGAGGCCATCAGGATCAGCGCGGTCAGCAGCGCGCCAAGGAAGGACAGGCGTTTCATGTAAGACTCCTCAAGTGTTATGGGTATTGTGGCCCGATGACAACCCGGAGCGCGACAAAAGTCAACCATGAAACGGAATGCCCCAGGACCCGGGTCAAATCCCGTGGGTCGATGCCCCCGGCGGAACGCACCCGGACACGCGCCCGCGCCGCGCGGCACCCCGCAGACACAGCAGCCCGGCCAGCGACAGCAACAAGGGTCCGCCCAGACCGCCGGCGCTGTCCGATCCTTCGGCCGGGGTCATACGCCCGTCCTCCGGGTCACAGGCATCACCGACACCGTCTCCATCCGCATCGGACTGCCCGGCATTGGGCACATGCGGACAATTGTCTGCGTGGTCGCCTGTCCGGTCGCCATCGGTGTCGGCCCATTCGCTGGCATCGGTGGGGAAGGCATCCTCGCCGTCGTCGTGGCCATCGCCATCGCTGTCCGGATTCAGCGGATCGGTGCCGAGGCCGGCCTCCGCGGCGTCACTCAGGCCGTCGTTGTCGTCATCGGCATCACAGACATCGCCCCGGCCATCGCCGTCGGTATCCTGCTGACCCGCATTGGCCCGCAACGGGCAGTTGTCGCTGGCATCACCGCTACCGTCGTCATCGGTATCGGGTTTGAGCGGGTCGGTGCCCAGCGCCTGCTCCTCGGCATCGCTGAGCCCATCGTTGTCGTCATCGCTGTCCTGGCTATCGGGAATGCCGTCACCATCGGTATCCACGGCCTGACCGCTGAAATGCGCGGTGACGGCCCGATCGCCGAACAGCGGATCCAGCTCGACCGTGGCCGTATTGCCGTTCACCCCCTCCCACGATTGAAAGCTGCTCCCATTGGCCGGCAGCGCGGTCAGTCGCAGGCGCAGCCCGTCCTGGACCGTCAGACTGCACTGCGGGTCATTGCAGTCGAGGATCGCCGCATAGCCGCTGCTGTAGAGCGTATTGCCCTGCAGCACCCCAGTGCCGTCCACCAGTGGCTCGACCCGCACCCGGCCATTGCCGGAGTGAGTGATGTTCAGCGTATGGGTGGCCTCTGCATAGAGCGCGCGCAGGTCATTGATGTCATCCAGCTGGGGGAGGTAGGTATCGCCGGCTGTTGGAGACATCAGCCTGCCGGCGGCGGAGTTATGGCCAAGGCCCACTGCATGCCCGATCTCGTGCATGGCCACGCGGCGGAAATCCACAGCTGAAAACCGCATCAGGCCGTCATAGACGTCCCAGTTCTTGCCCGAATTGAAGAGAATGTCCGCCTTGGTGATCTCGCCGTTGGACGACCACCAGTGGGTCACCGCCAGCGTGGTACTGCCCCAGGCGTCACCGCAGGAGTCTGCTGAAAACACCACCTTGTTGTCACCGCTGCTGGCACAGAGCTGACCGCTGCCCGATTGACGGCTGGCCGCAAAACGAAACCCGGTGGGCACATCGGTCCAGCGGCGGGCCGCCTCCTCGACAGCCGCCTTCCAGCCATCGTTGTTGCCATTGAGGTCACCGGTCATGAACAGGACCTGGTTGCCGGGCCAGGCGGCGGCCTCGACAGAAGGACCGCCCATGAACAGGGACACACCCAGCACAATCGCAGACACGGTTCCCTTCATCGCTTGCCCCCTTCGCGCAACGACCGGATGACGGCCTTGAAGGCATCCACCGTCATTGGCTGCACCCGGGTCACTCCACGCGACTGCGCCTGCAGTGCACCACCGGGTCGGGTTTCGATGCCGCGGGCCACGCCACGGCTCAGACGCAAGGCTGTGGCCGCCTTCACCGGGCCAACCCCGGTCACGACCTCACCGTTGCCGGCCACCAGCGTGCCGTCATCCTCGATGTGAAAACGCCCCTGGGCCCAGCCCAGCAGTGGATTGATCAGTCCGCCGTCGATCGATTCCACGAAATAAATGCCCCGCTCGCCCGGCCGCGGGATTTCCACGCCCGCCGAGAATTGCCGGTCGCCGACCCGGCCACCGGTGAAGCGCAGCGTCAGCACGCTGCCGGGCTGCAGTGGGCCGAACACGACATCCTCGACCTGAAAATCGACGAAGCTGTAGATGCGCCCGGCGGGTGTCTCCTCGGCCCGAATCGCCAGCACCTCACCCTGGAACGCGGCTTGCGACTGCCGGGCCAGCCGCAGGCTGTCGATTTCGGCGATGCTGGCCGCCTGCAGCGAGAGGGACAGGGCCAGCAACAGGCCGGGCAGGAACCGTATCAACAAGAATCGCATGGCAGGTCCGGATTGCATGTAAAACACAACCCTAGTACAGCCTGCAGCATCCATACAGCCCGTCCATCCCGTTGGTGTTACCGTCCATGCGCGAAACATATCGAATGCGTACGGCGTAATGACTGCAGCGGCACGCCGTTGCCGTACCTCGCACGCGCGGGAGCAAGGGCTTTCGCACGCCAATGCCGTGACCCACTATTTGCCGTACCTCGCACGCGCGGGAGCAAGGCAGAACACGCTATCAGAGCGTCGCCGGATCAATAAAAAAGGCGGCCCGCAGGCCGCCTTCTGTTGCGTCGGAATCTGTGTTCCGTCTTACTGTGCCTTGCTCATCATGAATGCAACCACATTGCGCAGTTCATCATCGGACAGGGTGGTGCCTCCTCGTGGCGGCATCGCACCCTTGCCGCCGGCGACGGAATTCAGCAGCGCTTCGGCGCCCTTGGCGATGCGCGGCGCCCAGGCCGCGGCATCGCCCAGTTTCGGCGCACCGGCCACGCCGGCATCGTGACAGGCAAAGCAGGCGCTGCGGTAGGCGCGCTCACCAGCGGCAAGATCGGCAACCGGAGCGGCCTCCGCGGCGGCCTGCATCGGCTGCTCGGCACCGGCCTGCGGCATCATGTCTTCGGTGGCGTTGGTTGCCGCTGCCGGTGCATCGGCAGCGGTCGCTGCAGCCGGGGCGGATGCGGCTTCGGCGGCCGGAGTGGCGGCCTCCATCAGGCCGGCCTTGCCCAGCATGAACCGAATGACACTCTTGATTTCATCATCGGAGTAGCTGGTGCCACCGCGCGGCGGCATCGCGCCCTTGCCGTTGGTGGCCGAAGCGAACAGCGCGTCAAAGCCCTTGGCGTAGCGCGGCTCCCAGGC
Source organism: Gammaproteobacteria bacterium (assembly GCA_026989015.1). Lineage (GTDB taxonomy): Bacteria > Pseudomonadota > Gammaproteobacteria > S144-22. The sequence continues at coordinate 997 of JALSKD010000059.1, read as the reverse complement.
GGCGGCATCGCCCAGTTTCGGCGCGCCGGCCACGCCGGTATTGTGACAGGCGCCACAAGCGCCATTGAACAGGTCTTCGGGGGATTTTGCAGCCACCGGCACGGCGGCAGCGGCAGCCTTTGCCTCGCCACCGGATTTCAATGCAGCAAGGCTGACCACCGGCTTGATGCGTTCGGCAATCGCGGTTTCATCGCCCTGGATGCGCGCCATGTTGAGGCCATAGCCATCCTTGGCCATCAGCAGCACGAAACCGTAGATCGCGAATACGGCGATCAGCAGCCCGATGACCAGCGCGATGGAAAGCCCGAACTCGTTCTTGTTACCTGTCGTCACAACAATCTCCTGTTTTTAAGCCGTCTGTCTGGAAAAATTGGCGGGGATTATACTCAAAATTAGAATCCAGTGATATAGCCACCCGCAGCGGAAACCCGGGACATCCGGCAGACGACCGGTCATTGCATTGCCGCTGGCTTTCCTTAAGCTAGCCGCCACTCTCTCAGGCGTCACCTCCCAAACCATGTCCATCCGGCAAATCCTGTTTCTCAGCATCATCGGGCTGATGGCGATCACGGTCTCGGCCATCACCGTCTCGACCTGGAAAACCAACGAGAAAGTGCTCATCGAGCACGCACACCGCATCATGGAGACGCTATCCAACGAGGCGATCGAACGCACCAGGGCCTTTCTGCGTCCCGCCGAGCTGGCCGCCCGTCTGACCCAGCGACTGGCCGATCACGAGGTCGTCAGCTCACGCAATGTAGGCGCGATGGAGCGCTATTTCTTCGAACAGTTGAGCCTGTATCCGCAGTTCTCCGGCATCTATTTTGCCCAGCCGGACGGCACCTTCGTCTATGTGATGCGCGACAGCAGCCACGGGCCGGAGGGTTACCGCAGCAAGATCATCCGCAGCCTGAACGGCAAACGGCAGGTGGAACTGACCTGGCGTGATGGCCAGTTCCGGCCCATCGCCCGCAAGCGCGACGACGGCGACGACTTT
>JALSKD010000058.1 GCA_026989015.1 Gammaproteobacteria bacterium | reverse complement strand
CCAGGCATCGAAACGGTCGTGCTCATCGGTCAGCTGCGCATAGAGCCGCTCCAGTTCCGGATCCAACTCGGCATAGAGGCCGAACAGACAGCGTTCCTCGGCATCGAAATGCGGCCGCCACCGGGTCGGGTATTCCTCGACGATGCGCGCACACAGGGCCTGCTTGGCGGCGGTGTCGTTGCCGCGCGCCGTGCGCATTGCCTTCACCGCCAGGGACAGCGACAGATGGTGCTCCATCGACAAGGGCTTGAGGGCAGGGATTCTTTTCATGACGGCTGGGTGCTGTGGCAAACGATGGCGTATAATACGCGCTTTGCGTTCGCCGTCCATCCCGCATGCCGTCCCAATCCGCCCGCTGGTTTCTGCCATCGCAGGCCCTGAAAAACCGCATCAACCCCGTGGCCCTGGCCTGGCTTTCCGACGAGGGCTCGCTGACCGCGCGCCTCAAGCAGCGCTGCCCCGACGGCTTCTCGGTACGCGTGCTCGACGAAACCTGGAGCCGACCGGATCCCAGCGAGGCACGGCTGCTGGGCTGTCCGCTCAACCAGAAGCTGCTGCTGCGTCAGGTGCACCTGCTGTGCGGTGAACGGCTGTGTGTCTATGCCCGCTCGGTGATCCCGCTGAGCACCTTGCAGGGGCGGCACCGACGGTTGCAGCACCTCGGCGACCGGCCGCTGGGCGAGTACCTGTTTGCCCAGCCGCATCTCAAGCGTGCGCGCATCGAATGGAGCCGGCTGACCCCGGAAACCGCGCTCTACCGCACCGCCCTGCCCGATGGAGGCGATGGCGCCACCATCTGGGGCCGGCGCTCGCTGTTCCTGATCGACCGCAAGCCGCTGCTGGTCGCCGAATTCTTCCTGCCCGTTCTGTTCGAGGAGACTCAAGATGCCTGAATCCGCGCCCCGCATCGGCTTCGTCAGCCTGGGCTGCCCCAAGGCCACCGTCGATTCCGAGCACATCATCACCCGGCTGCGCGCCGAAGGCTATGGCATCACCCCCGACTATGACGATGCCGATCTGGTGATCGTCAACACCTGCGGCTTCATCGACTCGGCGGTCGAGGAATCGCTGGAATCCATCGACGAGGCTCTGCGCGAAAACGGCCAGGTCATCGTCACCGGCTGTCTTGGCGCCCGCGACGAGGAGCTGAAGCGCAAATTCCCGTCACTGCTGGCGGTCACCGGCCCGCAGGCCACCGACGCCGTGCTCGATGCCGTGCATCAGGCGCTGCCCGCCGCCCACGATCCCTTCATCGACCTGGTGCCGCCCCAGGGCGTCAAGCTGACACCGCGCCACTACGCCTACCTGAAGATCTCCGAAGGCTGCAACCACCGCTGCAGCTTCTGCATCATTCCCAGCTTCCGCGGCGACCTGGTCAGCCGCCCGATCGACGCCGTGATGCAGGAGGCGGAACACTTGGTCGAGGCCGGCGTCCGGGAGCTGCTGGTGATCTCCCAGGACACCAGCGCCTACGGCGTGGACCGCAAATACGACACCCGTTTCTGGAACGGCCAGCCGCTGAAGACCCGTTTCGTCGATCTGGCGCGGGCGCTGGGCCAGTTCGGCGTCTGGGTGCGGCTGCATTATGTCTATCCCTATCCCCATGTGGACGAGGTGATCCCGCTGATGGCCGAGGGGCGCGTGCTGCCCTATCTCGACATTCCTTTCCAGCACGCCAGCCCGAAGATCCTCAAGGCCATGAAACGGCCCGGATCACAGGAGCAGATTCTTGAACGCATTGCCCGCTGGCGCGCGATCTGCCCCGAACTGGTGATCCGCAGCACCTTCATCGTCGGTTTCCCCGGCGAAACCGAGGAAGACTTCCAGATGCTGCTCGATTTCCTCAGCGAGGCACAGCTGGACCGGGTCGGCTGCTTCACCTACTCTCCGGTGGAAGGCGCCGCCGCCAACGCCCTGCCCGATCCGGTCGACGAAGCGGTCAAGCAGGAACGCCTCGAACGCTTCATGCTGCACCAGCAGGCGATCAGCGCCGCTCGACTGCGCCAGCGGGTCGGCCAGACCCTGACCCTGCTGCTGGACGAGCCGGTACAGATCAACGGTCAGCCGGGCTGGGCCGCGCGCAGTGCCGCCGACGCGCCGGAGATCGACGGGCAGGTCTATCTGTTCGCCGATCATGACGGCCTGTCGGTCGGCGATTTCGTGGATGCGCGCATCATCGACAGCGACGAATACGACCTCTACGCGAAACGGCCATGAACGCACAGGACAACGAAAACACCACCCTCCATGTCATCGTCAACGACCAGCCATTGCTGCATTTCGATCGCAACCGGCCACTCAGCGACAAGCAGGCCGAATACCTGGACACGCTGGACCGCAAATTCGACGCCGGCATCGAACTGCAGGGTGAGTGGCTGGAACGGCCCGATCTGGAACAGCGCGCCCGCTGGATGGCGCTGGCGCTGATGGAGGGCATCCTCTACCAGGAGGATGAGAAGGCCGCCGCCAGCCTCGCCTGGCTGGCCACCCGCCTGCCCGACCTGAAACAGGTCAAGGCCATCGTGGATGAGAACGGTGCCCAGTTCGACCTCATCTTCGACCGCGAATACCAACCGCACCAGGTGGTGCACTTCTACGGCCTCGACAGCTGATCGTCCCCGCGTTCACGCGCGTTCGTCGCCCCGGGCAGGCAAACCGCGACCCTGCTGCTAAACAAAGTCTTGCCACGGCCGTTACACCGGCCACCGTCCCAACCGGAAGACTTGATGACGCTCAGACTCGGTGCACGACTCCTGCTTGGCTATGCCCTGATCGCCCTGGCGCTGCTGCTCTCCGGCACGGCCGGGTTTCTGGCCGTCGACCGGCTCGCCGCGACCGGCGATTTTCTCGTGACCGAAGCGCGGCAGACGGTCGAAGGCGCACTCGATGTCCGCAACGCCGTCAGCGAACAGCTGCTGGCCGTGGAAGCCTGGCTGTCCGGAGACGAGGCAGCCGCCGATCGCCTGCAGCGCGCCGCTCAACGCGCTGAAACCGCCTACCGGCAGATGACCGGTACCGGGCTGGTGCCTGCCGACGCTGCGCGCCGCCTGCGTCAGAGCCTCGACGGGTTCATCCGTGAGCGCGACGCACTGATGAAACAGCATCGGCAGTTCCGCGACCGCCTGTACCGCCTGCGAGAGACCGACCAACACCTGTCGCAACGCCTGGCCGGGTTCAACGAACTGGCCAACCGCATCATCGTCGAGCGCGAAACCAACTGGGACGACGACAGCGCGACCAACAGCCAACAGACCGAGGAATGGTTCGCCGCCAGCGGCGCGACCGACGCCCGTCTGGCCCTGTTCAGCCAGCTGCATGCCCTGCAGCGCTTCCTCGGCGGACGCGACGATGCCGACCTGCTGCAACGGATCACCAATGACCAGACCGATCTCGACATCTACATCGAGGATCTGTCATCGATGGCGCTGTCCCGTCAATCGCCGGAAGACCGCGAAGAGGACTACGCCACGCGCTTCAAGTCGCTGCTCGAGGCACACAAGGCCGGGGTCGAACAGGTCATGGAACAGTACCGTGCGCGGCAACAGGCACTGCGGTCCTAC
>JALSKD010000057.1 GCA_026989015.1 Gammaproteobacteria bacterium | reverse complement strand
GGCGACAACGTCAAGATGACCGTCGACCTGATCGCCCCGATCGCGATGGAAGAAGGCCTGCGCTTTGCGATCCGCGAAGGCGGCCGTACCGTCGGCGCCGGCGTGGTCTCCAAAATCATCGAGTAAATACATCATGGCTAATCAAAACATCCGTATCCGTCTGAAGGCTTTCGATCATCGACTGATCGATCGTTCCGCCGCAGAAATCGTCGAGACCGCCAAGCGCACAGGCGCCCGCGTCAAGGGGCCGATCCCGCTGCCGACGCGCAAGGAGCGGTTTACCGTGCTGATCTCGCCGCATGTCAACAAGGACGCGCGCGACCAGTACGAGATCCGCACCCACAAGCGCCTGATGGATATCGTCGACCCCACCGACAAGACCGTCGATGCGCTGATGAAGCTGGATCTGGCGGCCGGCGTGGATGTGCAGATCAAGCTGAATTGATCGGGCCGCGGGGCATGTCCCCCGGGGCGCGCGAATGGAATAAAAAACGGTTGGTGCAGGCGCAATATCGCTTAACTAATCTGTAATATTCTGTTATAGTGCGCGCCCTTCCGGCTTGGCGGTCCCTGCTCCGTCAAGCCGTTGGTTTATAAAAGCTGTGAAAAATCAGCAAGATATGATTAGAGGTTAACAATGTCTCTCGGTTTAGTTGGACGAAAAATTGGCATGACACGGGTCTTCTCGGAAGACGGCGTCTCGACTCCGGTCACCGTCATCGAGGTAGAGCCTAATCGCGTGTCACAACTCAAGACTGTGGACACCGACGGCTACAACGCCATCCAGGTTGCGGTGGGCTCGCGTCGCCCTAATCGTGTCACCAAGCCGCAGGCCGGGCATTTCCGCAAGGCGGGTATCGAGCCGGCGCGCAAATGCGTCGAGTTTCGTGTCGAGAAGCCCGAGGAATTCGAACTGGGTGCCGAGATCAAGGTCGATATCTTCGAGGAAGGTCAGATGGTCGATGTCACCGGCACCACCATCGGCAAGGGTTTTGCCGGCGTCATCAAGCGCCACAACTTCCACATGCAGGATGCGACCCACGGCAACTCCATTTCACACCGCGCTCCGGGTTCCATCGGGCAGAACCAGACTCCGGGACGCGTGTTCAAGGGCAAGAAGATGGCCGGGCACATGGGCTCGGTGCGGCAGACCACGCAGAACCTGAAGATCGTTCGCGTCGATGCCGAGAGAAACCTGCTGCTGGTCAAGGGCGCGGTGCCGGGCTCCAAGAGTTCCGATGTCGTGATCCGTCCCGCGGTCAAGAGCTAAGAGAGCGAACGAGTGATGGATATTTCAGTACATAACTCCGACAAGAGCGTATCGGTGTCCGATGCGGCCTTCGGTGCGGATTTCAATGAAGCGCTGGTGCATCAGCTGGTCGTCACCTACATGGCGGGCGCCCGTGCAGGCACCAAGGCCCAGAAGAACCGCTCCGCGGTGCGTGGCGGTGGCGCCAAGCCCTGGCGACAGAAGGGCACCGGTCGTGCCCGCGCCGGCACCATTCGCAGCCCGCTGTGGCGCAAGGGCGGCGTGACCTTTGCTGCCCAGCCGCGTGACTACAGCAAGAAGCTGAACAAGAAGATGTACCGTGCGGGCCTGCGCAGCATCGTTTCCGAATTGCTGCGTCAGGGGCGTTTGATCGTGGTCGAGGAAATGAAGGTCGCGGAGCCGAAAACCCGCCTGATGGCTGCCAAAATGGCCGAACTGGGTGCCGATAATGCGCTGGTGCTTACCGATGGTCTCGATTCCGATCTCTATCTGGCGGCGCGCAACATTCCGAACCTGATGGTCATGGATGTGGCAATCGTCGATCCGGTCAACCTGGTGCGCTTCGAAAAGGTCGTTATCGATCAGGCGGCGCTGAAGAAACTCGAGGAGCGTCTGTCATGAACCAAGAACGCATTTTCCAGATCATCCGTGCGCCGCACATCTCCGAGAAGGCGGCGCTGATGGGTGAAGGCTCCAATCAGCATGTCTTCAAGGTGTCCACCGATGCCCGCAAGGCCGAGATCAAGGAAGCCGTAGAGCAGCTCTTCAATGTCAAGGTCGCCAAGGTGCGTACCGTCAAGGTGAAGGGCAAGACCAAGCGTCAGGGCGCTCGCTTCGGCAAGCGCAGTGACTGGAAGAAGGCCTATGTCTCTCTGGAGCCTGGCCAGGAAATCGATTTGTCGGCCGTGGGTGGATAAGCAATGGCACTGATTAAAGCAAAACCGACTTCCCCTGGGCGCCGTTTCGTCGTTCAGGTCAAGACCCCGGGCCTGCACAAGGGCAAGCCCTATGAAGGTCTGGTGGAAAAGAAATCCAAGACCGGCGGACGCAACAATGCCGGCCGTATCACCACCCGTCACAGGGGTGGCGGCCACAAGAAGCGCTACCGCGTCATCGATTTCAAGCGCAACAAGGACGGCATCAATGCCGTGGTGGAGCGCGTCGAATACGATCCGAACCGCAGCGCCCACATTGCCCTGCTCAAGTACATGGATGGCGAGCGCCGTTACATCATCGCGCCCAAGGGCGTACAGGAGGGCGATGTACTGCGCTCCGGTGACGACGCCGGCATCAGGAACGGCAATTGCCTGCCGCTGCGCAACATACCGGTCGGCTCCGTCATTCACGCCGTTGAGCTGAAGCCGGGCAAGGGTGCGCAGTTGGCGCGCAGCGCCGGCACCTCGGCACAGCTGGTGGCCCGGGAAGGCGCCTATGCCACCCTGCGTCTGCGCTCCGGGGAGATGCGCAAGGTGCTTTCCGAGTGCCGCGCCACCCTGGGCGAGGTCAGCAACGGCGAGCACAGCCTGCGTTCGCTGGGCAAGGCCGGTGCCAGCCGCTGGCGCGGCATCCGTCCCACCGTTCGCGGTGTGGCGATGAACCCGGTCGACCATCCGCACGGTGGCGGCGAGGGCCGCACTTCCGGTGGCCGTCATCCGGTATCGCCCTGGGGCATGCCGACCAAGGGTTACAAGACCAGAACCAACAAGCGCACCGACAAGTTGATTGTCCGTCGCAGGAACAAGAGGTAAGCCGTCGTGCCACGATCACTGAAAAAAGGCCCCTTCGTCGATCATCACCTGATGAAAAAGGTGCTGGCTGCCGTTGAAACCAACAACAAGCGTCCGATCAAGACCTGGTCGCGCCGCTCGATGGTCGTGCCGGAGATGGTCGGTCTGACCATAGCCGTGCACAACGGGCGTCAGCATGTACCGGTGCTGATCAATGAAAACATGGTGGGCCACAAGCTGGGTGAGTTTTCTCTGACTCGCACCTATCGCGGCCACATCGTTGACAAGAAGGCGAAAAGGTAATCGACATGCAAGTTTCCGCCAAACACCGTTATGCCCGAATCTCGCCGCAGAAGGCGCGTCTGGTCGCCGACCAGGTGCGTGGCCTGCAGGTTGACAAGGCGCTGACGCTGCTCAAGTTCAGCAACAAGAAGGCCGCCGTTCTGGTGCGCAAGGTGCTGGAGTCCGCCATTGCCAATGCCGAGCACAACGACGGTGCCGACATCGACGAGCTGAAGGTGGCTTCGATCTATGTGGACCAGGGTCCGACCATGAAGCGCATGCGTGCACGC
>JALSKD010000056.1 GCA_026989015.1 Gammaproteobacteria bacterium | reverse complement strand
TGTTCCCGCGCATGAAGATCGTCGCCTGTGAGTATTTCCGCGTGGTGCGCAACATCAATGTGGGGTCTTCCCGCGAGAAGGCCGAAGACCTGCTGGCGTCGATCGAGTCCGAAGTGCGCAGCCGCAAGTTCGCCACCGTGGTGCGGCTTACCGTCAGCGAGGGCATGGACCCGGTGCGCCGCGGCATGCTGGCCGCCGAGCTGGGACTGGAGGATGAGCAGGACAGTTTCACCGCGCGCGGCATGTTGTCGATGCGCGACCTGTTCGAGATCGCCGGCATCGACCGGCCCGAACTGCATTACGAACCGCACCGCCCGATCGATCATGTCAAGCTGCGGGTGGCGCAGAACATCTTCCACTGTATCCGCGAGAACGGGGCATTGTTTCTGCACCACCCCTATGAATCCTTTTCCACCAGCGTCGTGCGTTTCCTCAAGGAAGCGAGCCAGGACCCGAAGGTTCATGCGATAAAGATGACGCTGTACCGCACTTCCGAGGACAGCAAGATCGTCGATTACCTGATATCGGCCGCACAGAATGGCAAGCAGGTGGCGGTGGTGGTCGAACTGCAGGCTCGCTTCGACGAGGCCGCCAACATCCGCTGGGCCAGCCGTCTGGAAGAAGCCGGCATCCATGTCACCTATGGCGTTCTGGGGCTCAAGACCCATTGCAAGGTCATTCTCGTGGTGCGCAAGGACTATTCCGGTCTGCGCCGCTACGCCCATCTGGGCACCGGAAACTACCACGCCGGCACCGCCCGGCTGTACACCGATGTCGGCATCCTCACCTGCAACGACGAGATCGGCCGTGATCTGACCGAGCTGTTCAACTTCCTCACCACGGGTTTCATTCCTCAGCGCAACTACATCCGCCTGCTGCCGGCGCCGAAAACACTGAAATCGGCGCTGATCGCCAAGATCCGCCGCGAGATCAAGCATCAGCGCAACAAGTCGCAGGGCCTGATTCGACTCAAGGCCAATGCGCTGGAGGACAAGGACATCTGCAAAGAGCTGTATCTGGCGTCGATGGCCGGGGTCAAGATCGAACTGATCATTCGCGATACCTGCCGCCTGCGTCCGGGCATCAAGGGGCTGTCCGACAATATTTCGGTGATCTCCATCGTCGGTCGCTTTCTTGAACACAGCCGCATCTATTATTTCCGCAACGGCGGTGAGGAAGAGTTCTACATCGGTTCGGCCGACCTGATGACCCGCAACCTCGAACACCGGGTCGAAGTGCTGACGCCGGTCTGTCTCGACGAGCACAAGGAGGAATGCCGCACCATCCTCAACGCCTGCCTCAACGACCAGGTCAATGCCTGGGAGATGCAGCCTGACGGCAGCTATGTGAGGCGTCACAGTGACGACCCGAAAGCCATCGGCGCCCAACAGCGTATGATTCTGCTCGCCCGCGAGCGCAGCAAGCTGGCGCGCGAGCACAGGAACCTCAAGTTCCGCTTCGCCTCACGCAAGCACCGCAACCGCTGAACGGCCCGGCCCGATGATCAATACCAAGCGCCAGCTGGCGGCCATCGATCTCGGCTCCAACAGCTTTCACATGGTGGTGGCGCGAGTGCAGAACGGCCAGTTGCACACCATCGACAAGATCAAGGAGATGGTGCGCCTGGCGGAAGGCCTCGACGAGCGCAATTACCTGGCCGAGGAAAAGATGGAACAGGCGCTGGACTGCCTGCGCCGCTTCGGTCAGCGGATCAAGGATCTGCCGCCGGAGAATGTCGCCGCGGTGGGCACCAATACCCTGCGCAAGGCCCACAATGCCTGGCAGTTCCTGCTGCGTGCGGAGCAGGCGCTGGGCTTTCCGATCAGTATCGTCGCCGGTCAGGAGGAGGCGCGGCTGGTCTATCAGGGTGTGGCCCATTCGCTGGCGCAGACCGAAGACTACCGTCTGGTCATCGACATCGGCGGTGGCAGCACCGAATTCATCATTGGCAAGTCCTATCAGCCGCTCCTGATGGAGAGCCTGAGCATGGGCTGCGTCAGCTTCACCCGAAAATGGTTTGCCGACGGTATCATCACCCCTGAAGCGGTGCGCAGCGCCATCATCGACGGACGGCGCAAGCTGGAATGGATCAGCGATGCCTACCTCGAACACGGCTGGCAGGAAAGCATCGGGTCATCCGGCACCATCAAGGCCATTTCCAAGATCCTGCGAGACAACTACGGCACCGACGGCTGGATCGATTACGACCACCTGCGCAAGTTGGCCGGGTTGTTCATCAAGGCCGGCCGCATCGATCACATCGTCCTCAATGGCCTGCCGGAAAACCGCGCGCCGGTCATCATCGGCGGTCTGTGCGTGCTGATGGCGGCCTTCGAGGAATTGAGGATTGACCGCATGATGGCCTCCGATGGGGCGCTGCGCGAAGGACTGCTCAACGACATGATCGAGACCTCGCACGGGCGAGACATCCGCGACGACACGGTGCGTGATTTCGAGCTGCGTTACCACATCGACACCGCCCAGGCCGGGCGCATCGCATTCACCGCCCTGCAGTTGCACGATCAGCTGGGGCTGCCCAAACAGGGCGTGCAACGGCAGTTACTGCACTGGGCCGCGCGGCTGCATGAAGTGGGGCTCAACATTTCCCACAGCAACTATCCGGACCACAGCGGGTATATCGTCGAGCAATCCGACATGCCGGGTTTCTCGCGCGAGATGCAGAACACTCTGGGCTTGATGATGCGGCTGCAGCGCGGCAAGCTGCGCATGGATTTGATCGAGAACATGCCGCGCCTGCCGGAGCATTTCGAGCTGATCCTCTTGCTGCTGCGCCTGGCCATCATTCTCGAGCGCAGCCGCGACTGGGACGGCCAGCGCAAGCTGAAGCTCAAGCTCAAGCACCGGAAGCTCAAGCTCAAATTCCCCAAGAAATACCTCAAGCATCACCCGTTGACCAAGGCGGATCTCAAGCAGGAAAAGCTGGAGGTTGCCCGACTCGGTTACTCACTCAAGATCGATTGATGTCGCCGCTCGATGCCTGGATCGCGGGATTCGGTCCGGGCTTGTCGCTGATCGTGGCCATTGGTGCCCGGAATGCCTTCGCCCTGCGCCAGGAGCTGCGGCGGGAGAGGGTGTTCCCGGTCTGTCTGATCTGTTCACTGCCCGTTGCCGTGCTGATCCTTGCCGGGTTGTCGGGGTTTCATCTGTTGTAGATTCAGTGGTCGGGGCTCGAGATGGCGGCGAGGACAGCGGGCGGGCTGTTTCTGCTTGCCTTCGCGCTGCGCAGCCTGTTTCAGGCCTTCAGGGGGGGAACCGTCCTGCAACCGGTCTTGAACGGGCGGTGAGGCGCGTTCAGCTCAGATAGCCGATGCGGAAGCCACCCCAATGCTTGCCGTTGACATGGACTGGCACCGACAGGTCGTGCATGACCTCGCCGGTGTCCCGTTTGTAGGTCTGCAACAGCAGCTTGCGGGTATGGTTGCCGCAGCGTGAGCCGGTCGGGTCGTCAAAGATGCGTTTGGTGCGGTTGCCGGCCAGGTCTTTCGCCGGGTCACCCGTCAGAGGCTGACAGAACGTGTTGTTGTGGGTCGGCACATAGCCGTTCGGATCGGTGGCAATGGCGTAGGCGATGAAGGGGTGTTC
>JALSKD010000055.1 GCA_026989015.1 Gammaproteobacteria bacterium | reverse complement strand
CGCCGATCTGCCCAGCGCCGTGGCCGACAGTGAACTGGTGATCGGCTCCAGCGCACGGCCGCGCAGCCTCAGTTGGCCGGAGCTGACGCCGCGCGCGATGGCGCAACGGGTCGCCGGCCTGGCGGGCGGCCAGCGGGTGTCATTGCTGTTTGGCCGCGAGCGCAGCGGCCTGACCAATGAGGAACTGCAGTTCTGTCATTTCACGGTCAAAATTCCAACCCATCCCGAATACAGCTCGCTGAATGTGGCGATGGCGGTGCAGCTGCTGGCCTACGAACTGTTCGTTGCCCTCGGGGATGGCAGCTCTTCCGAGAGTGCCTCGCATTCGGAGCCGATGGCCAGCGCCGGCGAGCTGGAAGGCTTCTTCGACCACCTCCAGCAGGTGATCACCACCACCGGCTTTCTTGATCCGGACAATCCGCGGCAGATGATGAAGCGCCTGCGGCGGCTCTATCAGCGGGCCGAAATGACCCGCAATGAGGTCAATATCCTGCGTGGCATTCTGTCATCGGTGCAGAAATACCGGGGCTGAATCATCGGTTGCGCAGGTAGCGCCGGTCGTCGAAGGTGGCGATCCATTCCGGTTTGTAGATCACGAAGATGGAAATGGCGCCACCGGTCAGAAAGGCCTCGGGGTACATGATCGGGATGAAGATCCAGCGGAACTGGTCCAGGGTCTCCACAGGGAGATCGGATGTGATGCCGAGCAGCCACCAGGCCGCGTGACCCACCGTAATCATGCCGATGCCGGCGGTGAGGAAGGCCGCCACGAAGATGTAGACGAAATAGTTGGCGGGCAGGAAACGCTCGTTGATGCGCCATACCAGATAGCTGATGCCGATCGGCAGGGCGCCCATCAGCAGCCCGTTGGCAGCAAAGGCGGCGAAGTCGGCGTCGGTGGTCAGGGTCATGCCGAGCAGGATCAGCGCCTGGCCCAGCAGGGCCGCCTGCCAGCGGAACATCAGGGTCAACAGGGTGGAGCCCAGCAGGTGGACATCCAGGCCATCGGCGACCTGTACGCGCAGTTGCCAGATCAGGAACAGGGCCGTGCAGGTGGCGAACAGGATGTTGCTCGAATCCCTCTGGCTGAGGATCGACCAGGGCGCCCGGTACAGCGCCCAGGCGATCAGCGGCCAGTAGAGCAGATGGGCCCAGGGCCAGAAACCGGGGATAAGGGTGGAATTCAGGTCCATGCCTTCAACCGTATCGGTACATGCTAAAATACGAATGTTACCAGAACCCCTCTGAAATGCGGTTAATGCAGGTCATCCCGGAGTCGGAAAAAGGGTGGGTTCTATTCCTGAGTGGATCACTCGGGATTAATACTTGACCAAAATAGTCAGGATTGTATACTGACCCGACCATCAAGGACTCACTAAGGCAGCACATCATGCGTTTATCGACCAAGAGCCGCTATGCGGTCACCTCGATGCTGGATCTCGTCATGCATTCGGATTCGTCCCCGGTCTCGCTGGCCGAGATTTCCGAGCGGCAGGGCATCTCGCTTTCCTACCTGGAGCAGTTGTTTGCCAAGATGCGGCGCAACAACCTGGTGGTCAGCACCCGTGGCCCCGGTGGCGGTTATCGGCTCAATGGTGATCCGGAAGAGATCAGCATCGCCGACATCATCACCGCCGTGGATGAAAAGCTCGAAGTCACCAACAAGGATGCCCTGCCGGGCGCCAGCAATTACGAACCCTGCCTGACCGAGCAGCTGTGGGAAGAGCTCAGCGACGAGATCAACCGCTACCTGACCGGCATATCGCTGGCCGATCTGCTGAAGAACCAGGACGTGCTGGAAACCGATTCGCTGAGCCGCAACAACGGCTGATCGCCCCGGGCATCATGAGCGTCTATTTCGACCACAACGCCTCTTCCACGCTGTTGCCGGAAGTGCTGGATACCATGCTGCCGCTGATGAGCGGCACGCACGGCAACGCTTCCAGCCTGCACGGCAGCGGGCGCCTGCTGCGTTCCGCCATCGAGACGGCGCGCGGTCAGGTGGCGGCGCTGGTCGGAGTATCGCCCGCTCAGGTGGTGTTCACCGGCGGCGGCACCGAAGCCAACAACCTCGCGCTCAAGGGCAGTGTCGATGCCTGTTCCGCGCCGCGGCTGATGTCCAGCCCGATCGAGCACGCCAGCCTGCTTGAACCGTTGCGCCAGTTGAAGGATCAGGGCGCCGGGGTCGAATGGCTACCGGTGGGCGGTGATGGCTGTGTCGATGTGCAGGTCGCTGCCGAACGCATTGCTGCGCACCGGCCCCAGTGGCTCAGCCTGCAGCGCGCCAACAACGAAACCGGCGTACTGCAACCGGTGGCCGAGGTCGCCGCACTGGCCCGAGAGCACGGGGCGGAACGGCTGCATTGCGACGCCACCCAGATGGCCGGCAAGGGGCCGCTCTCCTTCGACGCTCTTGGTGTCGACCTGATGACGCTTTCAGCCCACAAGTTCGGTGGCCCGCAGGGTGTCGGCGCGCTGATCCTGCGGCCGGGCGTTTGCCTGCAACCGCTGCTCGCCGGTGGTCCGCAGGAGCAGGGCATGCGGGCCGGTACCGAAAATGCAGCGCTGATCGCCGGGTTCGGCAAGGCGGCTGAAATGGTGGCCAAAGAGTTGCCGGAGCGCGAGGCCTTTCTGCTAGAATTGCGCACCCGCTTCGAGCGGCGCCTCAAGGAGATCGAAGGGGTGGTGATCTTCGGTGCAGCCGCGGAACGCCTGCCCAACACCAGCTTCTTCGCGATCCCCTATTACCACGGCGAAACCCTGCTGATGGAGCTCGACAAGGCCGGTTTTGCGCTGGCCAGCGGCAGTGCCTGCCACAGCGAGGTCACCCGCCCCAGCCATGTGCTGACGGCGATGGGCGTGGACGAGGATCTCGCGCTGAATGCGGTGCGTGTCAGCTTAGGCATGGAAAATTCCCTGCAGCAGGTCGATCGCCTGATCGACGCGCTGCAGCAACTGATCAACAGGCTGCCCGCGGCGATGCGGCAGCACCACGGCTGAGGAGGCTTTGAAATGGCAATCACCCTGACAGACAAGGCGGCCGAACGGGTCAAGAGCTTTCTCGAGAACCGCGGCAAGGGCATTGGCCTGCGCCTGGGCGTCAAGACCACCGGCTGCTCCGGCATGGCCTATGTACTGGAATTCGTCGATGAGCTCAATCCAGAGGACCAGGTCTTTGAATCCAATGGCGTCAAGATCATCGTCGATCCCAAGAGCCTGGTATTCCTCGATGGTACCGAGGTCGACTTCGTCAAGCAGGGACTCAATGAAGGCTTCGAGTTCAAGAACCCCAACGCCAAGGACGAATGCGGTTGCGGGGAGAGCTTCACGGTCTGATTCATGAGTCTGGACCTGCAACAGAATTATTTCGAGCTGTTTGGCCTGCCCGTATCCTTCGAGGTGGACAGCGCAGCCCTGCATGCGGCTCAGCAGCGGTTGCAGTCGCGCTTCCATCCGGACCGGGTGGCCGGCGGCAGCGACCAGGAAAAGCGCCTGGCGGTGCAGCAGGCGGCCTGGATCAACGAGGCTTACCAGACCCTTGCCGATCCGGTCAAGCGCGCCCGCTACATGCTGTCGCTGCAGGGGCTGGATATGAACGACGAGCACGAAACCAC
>JALSKD010000054.1 GCA_026989015.1 Gammaproteobacteria bacterium | reverse complement strand
ACCTCGATGATCGGGTTCGGCCACTCCGGATTCAGCGCCTTCAGGTACTGACGGCCTTCCTCAACGATAAGCTGTTTGAAGGTGGCCTCTGCGGTGTCTTCAATCATGACGACCACATAATTTCCATGGATCGGATCGGCATGAGGATCCACGAAGATCAGGTCGCCGTCATGGAATTTGGGTTCCATACTGATGCCGCGTACGCGTAGGACATAGGAATCGTTGCTGCAACTGACCGGGCAGGGCAGTAGCTCCTGACCGTATTGTGGCTGGTAACCTTCTGCGATTTCCATCCATTCACCGGCCTGCACCCAGGAGATTACCGGACAGAGGCCGCGGATGTCCGGCCCGAGGTGTGCATTGACATCCATTCCAGCAATGTGTGACTGATCCCATTCATCCGGATGTGGCTCGTCCATCCAGCCTTCGTATTTGCCCATGCCGCGCTCCAGCTTTTCGGCCAGATCGTCGCCGATGTTCCGTGGCGTGCCTTTCTTGGTACGCATCTGGCGCCGGACCTGACTGATGTAGGAGCTGTTGGTACCGGCACGCTCGGCCAGCTTGGCGGCCGAGCCGGCTTCGGCAATCAGAAGCTCGAGATTTTTCAGGCGGATTTGTTCGGGGATACGTGTCATGCGTAACACTATAGCAGAAATTTAGCACAACGATAAACATTTAGTTGCGAAGTTAGCTTGCTGATAGATATGCATGGTGCTAATGTTTGACGGCATGAAGCTAAGGACGTTTTTGAAATATGCCACCAAGCGGGAACGCGCCGAGTTGGCCACCGTTTGCAACGACTCTGTCGCCTATTTGTATCAGCTGGCTGGCCATCACCGCCACGCGAGTCCCCAGATGGCGACCCGAATCGAGCAAGTGAGCCAGCAGGTGGCGGATCGATCCGGAGGACGGCTGGAGGCCGTGCCGAGAGCAAGCCTGGTTCGCCACCCGGAGATCTTCGTCGGCCTGCAGGGGTGGGTATAAGTAATGGCCGGAAAAATCCCAATATCCTCCTCGATGCCACAGATGATCGAAATTTCCCGAATCCAGCCCTACGAGCACAACCCGCGGCATGGCCGCAATCCCGAATATGACCGGATCAGGGACTCGATTCGCAACACCGGTCTGGATCAACCACTGGTGGTTACGCAGCGGCCTGATGCTACGGACTATATTGTCCATGCAGGCGGTAATACGCGCCTGATCATATTGAAGGAGTTGTTTGCCGAGACCGGTGATCCGCGTTACGCCACAGCACCCTGCCTGTTCAAACCTTGGTGCTGCGAATCCGATGTCTTGTTGGCGCATCTACGGGAGAATGACCTTCGCGGAAGCCTTACTTTCATCGATAAAGCGCGCGCGGTTTGTGAAGCGCAAAAACTGCTTGCCGAAGAACTCGATCTCGATGTGATTTCTCAAAGACGCCTCGAAGCAGAACTTCGCCGCGCTGGATATCGCATCACCCAGGCGCGAATTTCGCAGATGGAATATACAGCCCGTCGATTGTTGCCGGTCATCCCCATTGCACTCGAAAGTGGACTCGGCAGGCCTCATGTGGAACGTATTCGAAGATTGGAACGCGCCGCCTACACGATCTGGCGTGACCGGTGTTCCGAGATCGCAGACGATTTTGATGAAGTATTCACAACACTATGCCGCCGCTACGATGGTCCCGACTGGGATACCGATGTGCTGCGCAGTGCCCTGGAATCTGAAATTGCTGCGGCATTGGATGTCAGCATTCATACCGTGCGTGTGATGATCGATGCCGAGCTGGCCGGTCGGGAACTGGTGATCCCGGAGGTCGAAGATGAGTCGGAGGATGAATCTTCGGCACCGGAGCGTGCTGGAGGTGACCTGTCCGGTGTTCACATCGAGCAGGACGATGACAGTCCGGATGTTGCCAGTTCGGCCACATCCAGCACTGATCGAACATCCACTGATGGATCATCGTGTGAATTGCCGGATCATCCAGATTCCGACAACGAAGCGGGTCCTGGTCAGGTTGAAGATGATGACAGTGAGCCCACTGACCCCGGTTCAGAACTACCGAGCCTTCCTGACGACACCAGTCCCAGCGATCTGAAGTCATTGCGCGGCCGTGCCTGGACGCTCGCGGCGAGACTGGCCCAGCGTAACGGCATGGCTGATCTTGTTGAACCGGTGTCTGGCAAGGGACTGGGTTTCGTATTGCGCGATGTGCCGGATCCCACACTGGCGGATCAACTCGACGAAGACAGTTTGAGTCAGCTCACCATGCTGTGGTGGCAGTTGGCAGCCTGCGCCGAAATGACCTATGCGCCGCTCGACGCCATTCTGCCACTGCTGCCCGATGAATCCATTCTTCGCCGCGCCCTCGAAACCGAGGACGCTGATCTGTTGTTCAACAATATCTGGACACTGGATCCGGGGCACACGGGCTACCGGCTCTGGCGACCACTCGATGACCGGGACTGGCGTGATCTGCTTGGCCTGATGGATACCTATCGTTGCATCCGCCGGATCGCAGCAGATACCGGTGTGTCGGTCTGGGGGTAGAGGCGATGGAAAGCACGAAGGAATCCGATCTGGTCACCGCCGTGTTGATGTACGCCATTCGCTGCCTGGCCGAAGGCGATCATGTGGCCTTGCAAAACATGAAATTCGGTCCACGCGAGATCGAGGCCCTGCGGGAGATGAACGTCTCGGATCTCTACCGCGTTGAATCGCTTCGTGCCCACTGCTTGGACATTGCCCTGAACAGACAGGTGTACTGGCCGATGATCGATCACCTGCGGGTGCAACGTGAATCGGAAGAGACGCTGCAGTCGCTGATCGCTGCCGATGCGCCGCATGAGATGCTGTTGATCCTGTTCGGGTTGAATGCCCGCGACTACGGTCGGCTAAGGCGTACCCTGTCGGTGAACCCTTCGGTGGGGCGTCCCCCCGAGGCCGACGAGGAAAGCTCCCACCGGCTCTGGCAGGCCTGGTCGAACCGGGTCGGTGGGGACGAAGCAGGATTACTCGCACCCACGGATTACCTGGAACTCCACCGGGAAACCGGGGTGCCGATGCGCGCCATCTGGAACCTGACCCAGCGATGGGCCCAGTACGGAAACCTGACCGGCCAGAACGACGACGATGCCGCTCAGGTGGGTGGCGATGAATGATCAGGTACGCGCCATACGTTCGGAGACACTCGCCCTCGATGAACTGATCAAGGCCACCATTGCGCGTGTGGAGGCCTCGCCCAACGGCGGCGCCACCGACACGGTACTTTTCCTCGGGAATCGGCATCAGTCGTTTCCCACTGCCGTAATCCGCGATCCGGTACTCGAGCCGGTCGACAAACTGGTGTGGATGGTCATCATGCTGACGGTTCGGGAGACGGGGACCAATACCGCTTTTCCGAGTTATGAGGCTATTTCCCGCATGGCCAATGTTTCTTCGCGTTCCACGATTGCCCGTGCAATTGCCATCCTGCGCGCTTCACGCTGGTTGACGCTGTGCGGTCGGATACGCAATGCCAGTGGCCGGTTTCGCGGTAATGTTTATGCTCTGCATGATGAACCCTTGCCACTGGCGGACGTGATTCACCTCGATGGTGACTACATGGCCTTTCTGAACAAGGCTGTGAGCCATGGCCATGCGCGGGTGCGTACGGTG